>JAUIAI010000480.1 GCA_030425615.1 Gammaproteobacteria bacterium | reverse complement strand
TGGTCGAGGGCGAGCCGGCCGAGACGCTCTACATCGTGCTCAGCGGCCGCCTGCGTGTTTATGTCGCCGACGAGGAAGGCCGGGAGGCCGAACTCAACCAGATGGGACCTGGCGAGTATTTCGGCGAACTCATGCTCGGCAGCACGGTTCGAACGGCGTCCGTGCGCACCATGGAGACCTCCCGTCTCTGCCTGATCGGCCGCCATGATTTCGAGACCTTCATCCGCTCGAGTCCGGAGACCACGTTCCACCTGATCCAGACCCTGATTCATCGCATCAAGGTCCTCACCGGCAACGTACAGAGCCTCGCGTTGATGGACGTCTACGGGCGGGTCTCGCGACTGTTCGCCGAGGAACTCGTGGAGGAGGACGGGCGTCGGTTCGTGCCCGGCATGAGCCAGCAGCGCATCGGCGAGCGGGTCGGCGCCTCGCGCAGCATGATCAACCGGATCCTCAAGGATCTGACCACCGGCGGCTACATCGAAGTCACGCGCGAGCGCATCGAACTGCTGCGCGAGCTTCCCAGGCGCTGGTAGGGCTGCTCGTTCCGTGATCCCGAAGTGCCGTCACCGGCGAACGGAACCCCGCCGTCGGCGGGGCGCACCGGTGGAATCCGTTCAACGGCGCCGAGCAGGGCCGCCACCGAATTGACGTTCGACTTGGTCAGGAGCGCCCTGATCTGCGAACGTACCGTGGACAGGGACACCGATGCCCGGCTCGCGATGCACTGAGGACGCAGCCCGGCGAGCAGACCTCGCAACACGCGGGCCTCCGCTGCCGTGATGCGGTGTCGCGAGATGAACTCGCGCAGGCGTGCCGAGTCCAGGTCCCGCCCCGGCGGGGCCACGACCAGATAGCAGACCTCCTGCGTCGGGTGCGCGGGCTCCGGCAGCCGGCACAACGCCACCGCCACTGTCCGGCCGTCGATGGTCAGCGCCGAGGCCGTACGGGCAGCGACACCTAGCCGTTCCCTCGCCCGCCTGAACGACTCTCCGGAGGGGTCGAGCCGGCTTGCCGCCGGACACAGCCACTCGCGCAGCCCCGGCAATGAACCGGCCCACGCTGCCCGGTTCGCGAACACGAGCGAACCCTCGTGCGTGACAACGGCCATCGGCACATCGAGTCAGTCCAACACCGCCCGCCAGTCGACCGCATCCGAGGTCGCTCTGTCCGCAAGGTTTGCCGATGCCCGATCAGCGATCCCATCGTGCAATCCAGCTGCCTCTCTCATCACAGCATCTCCGTGCCTGAATGACGGACTCATCGTCGGCCATGGAGCGGTGTCGCGCTGTCTCCGTCTGAACAAGTGCGTGTTCATTATTGGCACCCGGCGGGAAGCATCCGGTGCGCACGTTCAATATTCAACAAAACGGCGTCCTGCAGGATCTCGAATTCCGCGGCGTCGTTCGCTAGAGTGGGCCGTGAGCACAACGACCCGAACACGCATCGATGCAAACCTGCCATCCGGGCCGGTCCCGGTGCTGCTCCTTGCGCCGGCGCGAGTCACACGATCCGTCGGCCGAGCGCGCTCTGACCGAACCCGTTGAACTCGTCGAGCATGATCCCGGCTGGCAGGCGGCGTTCGACGCCGAGAGAAGCCGGCTGATCCCGCTACTGGCGCAGTCCGTCGTGGCGATCGAACACATCGGCAGCACCAGCGTTCCGGGCCTTCTCGCGAAGCCGTCCATCGACCTGCTGGTCGGACTGCGCGATTTTCGTGACGTACGACGTTGCGTGGCCCTGCTCGTTTGCGACGGGTATCACCACGACCGGGAGAGCAACCTTGCATTGATCGGCCGGCAGTGGCTGTTCCGGCACCGGGACGGACGTCGCACCCACCATGCGCACCTCGTCTGTCACGAGAGTCCGGACTGGAACGATCGCATCCGGTTTCGGGATCTGCTGCGAGGAGATCCGCGGCTTCGCGCGCGCTATGCGCTGCTCAAGAGACGGCTCGCGGTCGAGCATGGTGCGCAACGCACCCGCTACAGCGATGCCAAGGGACCGTTCGTCGAGGAAGCGCTGAATCGCAACGACTCATAAACGTCACGGGCCGGGCAGCCGAACCCGATTCATACCCAATATTGACTATCTTCTCGCGACTGACGGTGGACACACCCACAAAAACAGGTAGATAGTTAGCAATCGCTCACCGGGCGCCGACCGGATCGGGGCCCGATGCAAGAGGGACACGACGAGGGGGGAGACAGACATGAGGGCACTCACGTTTGGGGCGCTTGCGGTCGCGCTTTCGAGCATGGTTCCGGGCACGGCGCCGAGGGCCGCCGAACCCGAGGTGACGCTGCGATACGTATCGACGGCGCCCGCGAAATCGCCCTGGGGGGACCAGGCCAGGCGCTGGGCGGAGTCGCTCCTCCGCGAGAGCCAGGGGCGCGTCAAAGGAGAGCTCTTCCTGTCCGGGCAGCTCGGCAGCGAGCAGGACACGATCTCGCAGATCGCGCGCGGGCGCATCGACATCGGCGGGTTCTCGACGGCCGGTGCACAGCTTGTGGTGCCCGAACTCGGGATCTTCAGCCTGGGCCACTTCTTCGACAGCATCGCGCAGTCCGACTGCGTTCTCGACAACCACCTGGGCCCGGCGATCGAGCCGTTGTTCGAGGAGAAGGGGCTGGTCTTCCTGGGCTGGGTCGAGGTCGGCGAGATCAATCTGGCCGGGAAACGCTCACTGGCCGACCCTAAGGACATGATCGGGCTGAAGACCGTGGCTTACTCGAAGGTCGCGAAGAACACCTGGAACGCATACAAGACGTACTCCTCGTTCATCGGGGTTCCCGACTGGCCGTCGGCACTGCAGACCGGCCTGGTGGACTTCATCGCGATGCCCGTCGCGCAGTACGTCCCGTCGGGAATCAACAAAGTCGCACCGGTGTACACCCGATCGGCCTCCATCGATCTCCCGGGAGTGACCGTGATGAGCAAACGTGTCTTCGACGGTCTTTCCGAGGCAGACCAGCTTGCCATCCGACGCGCCCAGGAGCCCGCCACGAAGCTACGCGAGGAGATTCGATCGCTTGAGGGAAGCCTGCGCGACGCACACGTCAAGGCCGGTGGCACCGTGATCGAGATCACCGAGGAGCAACGGCGTGCCCGGCAGGAAATCATGAAGACGACCTGGCCGATGGCGGCGGAAACCATCGGCGGCGAGGCCGCACGACTCATGGAAATCGCAGAGAAGGGCAAGGCTCAGTGTCCGGCGGGTTGAAGGCTTCCGGGCCCTGATCACCCATGTCGTCCACCCTGCCGCTGCCCCGTGATCCGGGATCGTCGGCCGACTTCCGAGCGGTTGCTGACTGGCTCGCGGGTCTTGGGCTGGAGCGGTATGCCGAGACCTTCTCGCGCAACGACATCGACTGGGACGTCGTCGCCGAGCTCGACCACGAGACACTGCGTTCGCTTGGCGTATCGTCCCTGGGAGACAGGCTGCGACTGCTGAAGGCGGCGAGATCGGCGCGATACGATGCGACGCCCGCCACGGCCCCGGCGGGGGTGCGCATCGACGAACCGGCGGCCGAATACCGCCAGCTGACGCTGGTGTTCTGCGACCTCGTTCGCTCCAGTGCACTGGCCAGGCGTCTGGATGCCGAGGCCTACCAGCAGCTCATCCACCGCTATCACCGCATCGTCGGCGGTGTGGTCGAACGCCACGACGGCTATGTTGCCCAGT
>JAUIAI010000479.1 GCA_030425615.1 Gammaproteobacteria bacterium | reverse complement strand
CAGCGCCCGGCCACGCCGGCCGCCGCGGGCGAGCCGGCTGCCGCCCGTCCGCCGCGCCGTCGCCGTCGCCCGTCCAAGGGCGCCGCGCCTCGCAAGGGTGCATTGGATCGATGATCGGCGGGGCAGTACGCCGAGGGCTGTTCCGGCTGTCGGGCCGGCTGGCCTGCCGGATCATCTCGGACGGCGAACACCCCTATCTGGAGCGGTATTTCCTGTTCCGCGCCTTCGGGGTCACCGCCTATCTGCACCGCTTCGTAGGCTCCGACCCCGATCGCGGCCTGCATGATCACCCGTGGCCGTGGGCGTTCTCGGCGGTGCTGGCGGGCAGCTATCTCGAACGACGTCGCGCCGGTGAGCGATCGGTCCGCTGGTTCAACCGCCTTTCCGGCGATACGTTCCACCGTGTGATCATCCCGCCGGGCGCGCCGTCCGTCTGGACGCTGTTCGTGCACAGCAATGCCAGGGTGAAACCCTGGGGTTTCTGGCACGAGGAAGCCGGCGGACCAGGTGCGGGCGCGGGTCTCGCGCGCTGGCAGCCTCACGCCAGCAGCACACCGCGCCAGTGGTGGCTCGAGGCGCCGCGCGGCCGCGACGATCCACGGCGTCAGCCGGTGAGCCGATAGGGGCGGCCGTTCAGTTTCGGCTTGCCCGTTGCCGGTGCGTCGCCGGGGCAGGGCCGGCCGCGACTGCCGCCGCCCGCTCCTGCAGACGGGCCAGGGTGCGCTCGAGCGCAGCGCGCTCGCCTGGCTCGAGCGCCCCGAGCAGTTCGCGCTCCACCGAGCGGACCCGCGGGACCACCTCCCGGTAGAGCGCACAGCCGTCTTCGGTCAGGCGCAGGATGTGGTTTCGCCGGTCGTTCTCGTCCGGCTGGCGGCACAGCAGACCCTTGCGCTCGAGCCGGGCCACAGCGCGGCTCGCCTGTACCTTGTCCAGCGTGGTCTGCAGTTGTGCGGCCTTCGTATTCATCTCACCCGTCTCCCCCAGGGCGGCGAGCACCCGCCACTCGTCCCGGGCGAGATCGAACTCACGCGCATAGACACCGGCGACGGAGCGGCTCACCGCCTCGGCCGCGACCGCCAGCTGGTAGGGCAGGAAATGCGCGAGCGCCATGACACAGGACCCGGGATCGGCCCCCGGGGACGGGGCTTGCGCCTCATGCGGCGTGGCTGGCGGCCCGTGCGGCGTGGCGCGCGGACGGGGGTTTCGTTCGGTCATCGTGAAGGCTCTCCGACCGCATCAATGGTATCACTTGCAACTATGTTGACCTCATTAGTTGCAAATGATACTGTTCGGCTCGTCCCGGATCGCTGATCCGCCGAGTCATCGAGGAGAACCTCATGAGCCTGACCCGTATTCATCATGTCGCTTACCGTTGTCGTGACGCCAAGGAGACCGTCGAGTGGTACCAGCGCGTGCTCGGTATGGACTTCGTGCTCGCGATCGCGGAGGACAACGTGCCCTCCACGCACGAGCCGGATCCGTACATGCATGTCTTCCTGGATGCGGGTGGCGGCAACGTGCTGGCGTTCTTCGAGTTGCCGAACTCGCCCGCGATGGGCCGCGACCCGAACACGCCCGACTGGGTTCAGCACATTGCGTTCAAGGTCGAGAGCGTCGAGGAACTCGAGCGCATCAAGGGGCGGCTGGAGGGCGAGGGAATCGAGGTGGTCGGGGTCACCGACCACAAGATCTTCAAGTCCATCTACTTTTTCGACCCCAACGGCCACCGTCTCGAACTCGCCGCGGACACGGCCACTCCGGAGATGCAGGCCAGGCTCGACGAGGTCAAGTGGGCCATGCTCGACGAGTGGGCCGTCACCAGGCGCGCGCCGCGCCAGGCCTCCTGGCTGCATGCCGACGAACTCGCAGGCGTCAACGCCTGAGCACGGGGACCCGGATCATGCTCTCGACCTTCCAGTACCCCGAGTTCCCCTATCGCCAGAGCGAGGAGCAGCGGGCCGGGCGCGCCACGCGGCATCCGGTCGTGGTGGTCGGCGCCGGCCCTGTCGGGCTGACGGCCGCGGTGGACTGTGCCGCGCACGGCCTGCCGGTCGTCGTGCTAGACGACAACAACACCGTCAGTGTCGGTTCGCGGGCCGTCTGCTACGCCAAGCGGGCACTCGAGGTCTGGAACCGGCTCGGCCTCGCCGGCCGCATGGTCGAGAAGGGCGTGAGCTGGCAGCGCGGCAAGGTGTTCCACGGCGAGCAGCTCGCCTATGAATTCGATCTGCTGCCGCAGCCCGGGCACAAGATGCCGGCCATGATCAACCTCCAGCAGTATCACCTGGAGTCCGATCTCGTCGCCCGCTGCCTGGAAGAGCCGTCCGTCGACCTCCGGTTCAGGCACAAGGTCCTGAATCTCAGGCAGGCCGATGACCACGTGGTGCTCACAGTGGAGACCCCGGACGGCGTCTTCCACATGGAGGCCGAATGGGTCATCGCGTGCGACGGCGCGAACAGCGACGTTCGCCGGATGGTCGGCGCCGGATTCACCGGCCAGTTCTTCCAGGATCGCTTCCTGATCGCGGACGTGGTCATGAAGGCCGACTTCCCCACCGAGCGCTGGTTCTGGTTCGATCCGCCCTTCCATCGCGGCCAGTCCGTGTTGCTGCACAAGCAGGCCGACGACGTCTGGCGGATCGACTTCCAGCTCGGCTGGCAGGCGGACCCCGCCGAGGAGCGCAAACCCGAGAACGTTCGCGCGCGCATCGAGGCGATGCTGCCCGGTGTGCCGTTCGACCTCGAATGGATCTCGATCTATCAGTTCGCCTGCCGGCGCATCGACGACTTCCGCTACGGCCGCGTCCTGTTCGCCGGCGATGCCGCGCATCAGGTCTCTCCCTTCGGTGCACGTGGCGCCAACACCGGCGTGCAGGATGTCGACAACCTGGTCTGGAAGCTGGCGGCGGTGGTGCAGGGCCACGCATCCGAGCGGCTGCTCGACACCTATCATGACGAGCGTGCCGTGGCGGCCGACGACAACCTGCTGAACTCGACGCGCTCCACCGATTTCATCACCCCCAAGAGCGGGGCCAGCCGGGTGCTGCGCGATGCCGTACTCGAACTCGCGCGCACCGAACCGTTCGCGCGTCCGCTGGTCAACAGCGGGCGTCTGTCCTCTCCCACCCCCTATCCCGCGTCCCCGCTCAACGGAGCAGACGGTCCGGGATTCGTGGCCGGGCCGGCGCCCGGTGATCCCTGCCCGGACGCCCCGGTACGCAGTGACGGGAACGGCGACTGGCTGCAGGATCACATCGGTGGCGGCTTCACGGTGCTCGTCTTCGGCGAGCATCCCGCGAACCGGCGGATCGAGCATGCCGGCCAGACTGTGCCGGTGGTCGTGATCGACGGTGGCGTCGGCGCTGCGGATGCTGATCTGGTCGATACCCAGGGCCTGGTGGCGGAGCGTTACGACGCCAGGGTCGGGACCACCTACCTGATTCGTCCGGACCAGATCGTGGCCGCTCGCTGGCGCGACTACCAGGTCGCGGAGATCGAGGCGGCGATCGACCGCTGTCTCGCGCGTTGACCCGTCCTTCAAGTCCAAGCGGTAGCCGTGACCCTCGCGGCCGGCCCCCCGGAGAATCCAGATGACCCTGATCCGAACCCCGAACATCGACGATCCGGACGGCTTCTACCAGGAGCTCGTCGATGCACAGCGCGAGCTGGACGATGCCCGCGCGGCC
>JAUIAI010000478.1 GCA_030425615.1 Gammaproteobacteria bacterium | reverse complement strand
CTCGTGCCTGGCGATACGACGCATGATCCAGCGCTTGAAGAAGTCGTACTCGACATACTTCAACGCGCCCGCCGCGTCGTGTCGCATCACCGGCGCCCACCCGGTTCGTTCACAGAGCTGCGTGGCAAAGCCCTGGGCCTCCCGACGCTCGTCCTCGTGCTCGCTGGCGATTCCCAGCGACACCGTGATCAGGGCCGAGGGCTTCTCGTTCAGCGCCGGCGCGAAGTCGTGCGCGAAACGCACCAGGGGTTCGGGGTAGCGGCCGATGTGAATCGGACCGCACAGGATGGCGGCATCGAACCGGCCGGGTACGGCGAACCCCGGTTCGCGCAGGTCGACGAGCACGACCTGATGGCCCCGCGACTCGATGCGCTCGGCAACCCTCGAGGCGATCTTGCGGGTATGCCCTTCGACGGTTCCGTAGGCGACGAGCACTTCCATGAGCGTTCTCCCAGGGCGGACGCGGCCCGACATTGAGCGGATGCGATCACATCATTGCGATCGCTGCCGTTCAGGATAGAACGCCTGGCCGGGCCCGCCTTGAGGACGCTCAAGAAGCGGGTCCGGAAAGGCTGCGCCATCGCCGGCGCGGCCAGGGCCGGCGGTCCGTGCCGGCGGCCCCTGCCGGCGGCCGCAGCCGGTGGCCGCATGCGAGGCCATTCAGGCGACGCGCCTGAGTTCCCGGGCCGGCGGCGGCTCGTCGGCCGCCTCACCGTGCGCCCATCGCTCGGCGAGCGCCTGCCAGCGCGCACGGGTCTGCCCGACTTGGCGTTCCTTGACGTGACCGAAGCCGCGCACCTGATCGGCCAGCGAGGCGATCTCGGTGGCCAGGCCGATGCGGGCGGCCTCCAGCCCGGGCAGCAGGTCCCGGATGCGCTGTTCGTATTCATCGATCAGCGCGCGCTCCATGCGTCGCTCCTCTGTGCGGCCGAAAGGATCGAGGGCCGTCCCGCGCAGGCGCCGGAAACCCGCGAGCACGCCCATCGCCCTGAGCATCCAGGGGCCGAACTCGCGTTTGACGAGATGACCGGTCTCGGCATCCCGCTTCGCGAACATGGGGGGCGCCATGTTGAAGCGGATCTCGCGGATGTCGTCGAACTCTGCCTCCAGGCGCTTGCGGAAGGCCGGGTCCGAATACAGACGGGCAACCTCGTACTCGTCCTTGTAGGCCATGAGTCGCGCGAACCCGTGCGCAACCGCGTGGGTGAACGCACCCGCTTCACCGCTGGCAGCGATCTCGGCGTCGCGCACGTCGTCGACCAGTTTCCGGTACCGCTTCGCCAGCCGTGCGCTCTGGTAATCCGTGAGCATGGATTCGCGCTGGGCGATGAGCGCGTCCAGGTCGATGTCCGCGACGGCCGTCGATCCGGCCACGTTTCCGCCGGCCGCCTTCTCGACCGCGAGGGGGTCGTGCGCCCAGAGCCGCCCCCAGGCAAGCGCGCGCTTGTTGAACGGCACCTGGACGTTGTTGAGTTCGATCGCGCGCTCAACGGCCGCCAGCGAAACCGGCAGCCACCCCAGTTGCAGCGCCGCGCCGACGATGAACATGTTGGTCGCGATCGAGTCACCGCACAGCGCGGTGGCCAGACCGGTGCCGTCCACCTGCCGGATGTGCTCGGCGCGCAGCTTGCGCGCCACGCGCCGCAGCAGCAGCGAGGTGTCGACCCGCGCGTCGGGGTCCGAGGTGATCGCCGCCGTGGGCTGGACGCGCTCGTTGCCGATCAGCCGCGTTCGCGCGGGATCGAACGTGCGGAAGCATTCGTCGTTCAAGGCCGCCACCAGATCGAAGCCCAGCACGAGATCGGCTTCGCCGAGTCCCAGGCGGTTGCCCCGGAGCGCCGAGGGGTCGCCCGCGACCTGAAGATGGCTGTAGACGGCACCGTTCTTCTGGGACAGGCCCGTCATGTCGTAGGCGGAGGCCGCATGGCCCTCGAGGTGGGCGGCCATCGCCAGAACCGCGCCCACGGTGATCACGCCCGTGCCGCCGATACCGGGGATCATGATGCCGTAGGCGCCATCACCCAGCGCGGCCGTCTGCGGCTCGGGCAGACCGGCGAACAGGTGCTCGGGATCCGCGACCCCTGCGGCCTTGCGCGGTTTGCCGCCCAGGACTGTGACGAACGAAGGACAGAATCCTTTCACGCACGAGTAGTCCTTGTTGCAGCTCGACTGATTGATCCGGCGCTTGCGCCCGAGCGGGGTTTCGAGCGGCTCCACGCTCACGCACGTGGACTGCACGGAACAGTCGCCGCACCCTTCGCAGACGGGGTCGTAGATGAACATACGCTTGTCCGGATCCGGGAATTCGCCGCGCTTGCGGCGCCGGCGCTTCTCGGCCGCACAGGTCTGTTCGTAGAGCAGCACGGTGCATCCGGGCGTGTCGCGAAGCTCGCGCTGCACCGCGTCGAGCCGGTCACGATGCTCGATGCGTACCCCTGCCGGCAGGTCCGCGCCACGATGCTTGTCGGGATCGTCCGAGACGAGCACGAGCTTGCGCACGCCCTCGTCGAGGACCTGCCGCGCGATGCCCGGGACGGTGATCGGCCCGTCCACCGGCTGGCCGCCGGTCATCGCCACCGCGTCGTTGTAGAGGATCTTGTAGGTGATGTTCGCGCCGCTGGCGACGGCCGCCCGGATCGCCAGCAGGCCGGAGTGGAAATAGGTGCCGTCACCGAGGTTCTGGAACACGTGCTTTCGCGAGGTGTAGCCGTGCATGCCCACCCAGGTCATGCCCTCGCCGCCCATCTGCGTGCCCAGCAGGGTACCCGGGCGCGCCCACATCGCCATGCCGTGACAGCCGATGCCCGAGATGGCCTTGCTCCCCTCGGGGAAACGCGTCGAGGTGTTGTGCGGACAACCCGAACAGAAATACGGCAGCCGCGTGGCCTCGACCGGCGCGATCACCTCCAGCAACGTGCTGCGCCACGAGCGGGCGGCATCGGCGCGGACCGCCAGGTCCTCGTCCCAGAGCCCGTTGGCCTTCAGGCGCTCGGCCAGGATCTGCGCCAGTTCCAGCGACTCGAGCGCGACGTCGGCGGGAATCATCGGCGCACCCGTGTCGTCGGACTTGCCCGTGATGCGCGGCCGCTCGGCGCGGTTGTAGAGCAGCGCGGCGGCCTGGCTCTCCACGAACGCCGCCTTCTCCTCCACGAAGCAGAGCTCCTGCTTGCCATCGGCGAACGCGCCGATTCCCTCGGGCTCGAGCGGCCAGAGCATGCCCACCTTGTAGACGGCCACCCCGAGCGCGCGCGCCCGCTCGTCGTCGATACCCAGCGTGCGAAGGGCCTGCCGCACGTCGTGCCACGCCTTGCCGGCGGTGACGATGCCGAAACGGGCGCCGGGCCCGCCCAGCGCGACTCGATCGAGGCCGTGCTCAACCCGCCGGTCACAAACGACGTCTTCTTTGTCGCAGACGGTTCCGGCGGCCACGCCTTTGCCGCTACATACTCAGAACACCTGCGCAATGTCGCACGCTGGCGTCAGATCGAAGCCACGCGGCGCGAAGCCGTCGCAGGCCAATAGCGGAGCGACCTCATGATCAGTGGAATGACCGGCTTCGGCCGCGCCCAGGGCGCCGAAAGCTGGGGAAGCTGGCAATGGGAAGTCCGCTCCGTCAACGGCAAGAGCGTCGACGGTCGCGTCTCTTGCCCGCCCGGTTTTGAACCCGTCGAGTTCGAGGCCCGAAAGCGCCTC
>JAUIAI010000477.1 GCA_030425615.1 Gammaproteobacteria bacterium | reverse complement strand
GGTTGCGGGGCGTGCCCCGGAAATCTTGCGGGCGCGTTCTCTCGT
Organism: Gammaproteobacteria bacterium; assembly: GCA_030425615.1. Taxonomy (GTDB): domain Bacteria; phylum Pseudomonadota; class Gammaproteobacteria; order Burkholderiales; family Burkholderiaceae_E; genus JAUIAI01. The sequence continues at coordinate 3,654 of JAUIAI010000477.1, read as the reverse complement.
GCGGGTCACACGAGTTCCGCATGTTTCCGGGACCGGGGATTCGGGACGTGTCAGCTGCCCGAGAGCTGGTTCAGGGAGGCCAGGGCACCTCCGAGCTGGGAGAGATTCGCGTCGAGCGAGGAGTACTGTCTGATCAGTCTTCGCTCGATGTCTTCGAGCCGCTGGTTCAGGCGTTCTTCCTGGTCTTCGATCAGATCTTCCCGGCTGCGCAGACTGTCGGTGGCACCGGTGATGGCCCCGTCTACGCCGAGCATCTGGCTGACGACGGTGTCGAACCGACGACCGAAACCATTCAGCGAAGTGTCGGCGTCACTGTTCGCGAACAGGGTTTCGAGGCGGTCGGGATTCACCGCCGCAAGTTCGAAACGCGAATCGTCGATCTGCAGTGATCCGTCTCGCTGGATCTCCAGTCCGATGTCACTCAGCCTGGAATAAGCGTCCGGATCCCCGGGATTCTCCGGGAGTGCGGTTCGAAGGATGTCCCGGAGCTGCGACTGGACGCGCAGCACTGTACGATTTCCCTGCAGGGGTCCGGCCACGCCCGAAGCCGAGTCGTACCGTGTCTGGTTCTGGATGAGGGCGTTCAATTCGTTATAGGCCGTGACGAACGCGTCCATGCGCTCGCGGATGGACTCCGAGTCGCTGTCGATCGAGATGTCCACCGGGGCGTCGGTCTCTTTCTTGAATGTGAAGGTGACGTTCTCGAGCACGCCCTCCGGGGTGTTCGTCGCGCTCTCGAGCGCGAGACCGTTGAGTTCGAAGGTGGCGTTCGCGGCTTCCTGGGTCCGCTGAACCGAGCCTCCCACCTGCCCGGGAACATAGGCGAAATCCGTGAGCGACATGAGTCCGGCCGACGTCCCGTCCGCGGTGGCCGTGACCTGGAACGCCTGTTCGGCGCCACTGTCCGAGCTTCGGATCATGAGTCGCGACCCGTTCTCGTCCGTGACGATCGAGGCGCCGATTCCGGCTCCGGCGGAGTTGATGGCCTGAGAGACCTCTTCGAGGGTCGAATTCGCGGCAATCGGGATCTGCACGGCAGGGCGTTCCGGATCCGCGACGAATCCGCCGTCGACACTGCCCATCTGTATGGTGAGCGTGCCGCCGCCGACGACCTCCGTCTTGGCTTCGACCGGGTTGCTCACCAGCGTCTGATGGGAGGCGAGCCCGTTGACTTTGATGGCGTAGCTGCCCTGAAGTGCGCCGCCCTCGGCCCGGACTCCGACCGCGCCATCGTCCGCGCTGGAGGCGGTCGCCGCCCGCCAGGTCGTGAGACTGGACATGTCGCGTGCGGCGCCCTGGAACTTGTCCAGCGCCGACTGCAGTTTGCCGAACTCCGAGATCGTGGTGCGCAGCCCGCTGGCCCGTTGCTGCAGGGCCTGCAGGGGCTGGCGTTCGATCTCCATGAGTGAGGAGACGATCGCGTTGACGTCGATCGCGCCGCCGATGCCTGAAATCGAGGTAGCCATGAAGTGCTTATCGGCCGAATGGCGCTTCGGTTTAGCCCCGGTTGCCCGCTGCCGCAGCAACCTCGGTCAACGGCGCGGCTGCATGCAGCCGGTCTGCGTCAACCGCGCAGGAGCTGCAGCACCGTGTTCGGAAGCTGGTTGGCCTGCGCGAGCATCGCGTTGCCGGCCTGCTGCAGCACCTGGGCCCGCGTCATCGCGGCGGTTTCGGCGGCAAAGTCTGCATCCATGATCCGGCTGCGTGCCGCGGCCTGGTTCTCGGAAGAGACCTGAAGGTTCGAAATGATTGCCTCGAACCGGTTCTGGGCAGCACCCCAGACCGCACGCTCGTTGTTGATCACGTCGAGCAGGGCGTCGATGTTGTCCATCGCGGTCGTGGAGTTGGCCGCTGCGGTCAGATCGCCGCCGGTCACGGCCGCGACTTCGGCCTGTCCGGCAAGGTTGCCGCTCGTGATCGTGAAGGTATCGTCGGCCGTGGTGCCGGCGCCGACCTGGAAGGTCTGGGTGCCGGCGCCGCCCGCGAGAATGTCCGCGCCGTTGAATCGCGTACCGTTGAGCATGCGCTGAACCTCCTGGCCCAGCTGCTGGTACTCGGCGTCGAGGTTGGCGCGATCGCCGTCGCTGTTGGTGGCGTTGGCCGCCTGTACGGCCAGTTCGCGCATCCGTTGCAGCATGTCGCTGATCTTGCCCAGGGCACCTTCGGCCACCTGGGCCATCGAGATACCGTCGTTGGCGTTCCTCATCGCGACATTCATGCCGCGAACCTGGGCATTCATCCGTTCGGCGATCGCCAGGCCGGCAGCGTCGTCCTTGGCGCTGTTGACCCGCATTCCCGAGGACAGGCGTTGGATCGCCAGCGACAGGTCGTTGTTCGTGGCATTCAGATTGCGTTGCGCGTTCAGGGACGCCAGGTTCGTGTTGATGACCTGCGGCATCGGGGACTCCTTCGGTTTCTCCGGAAACGACAACCGCATCATAGGCACCGCAGCCCATGACCGATTTCCCGATTAACGAGGAATCAGGAACGCTGTTGAAAGGACGGCCGACAGCCCACCGCCCGAGTCCGGGAGGTGGGCCGCGGGGATCCGACCGGGGCCGGAGCCGATTCGTGGGCGATCAGCGCAGCAGCGCGAGCACGTTGTTGGGTGCCGCGTTGGCCTGCGACAGCATGGCCACGCCGGCCTGCTGCAGGACCTGGGCGCGGGTCAGGCTCGCCGTTTCCTGGGCGAAGTCCGCGTCCATGATCCGGCTGCGCGCGGCCGACTGGTTCTCCGACGAGATCTGCAGGTTGGAGATGATCGCGTCGAAGCGGTTCTGAACGGCACCGTAGGTAGCCCGCTCGGTGTTGACCGTGTCGAGCAGCGTGTCCAGGTTGTCGATCGCGGTGGTCGCGTTGGCGGCACTCGTGATGTCGCCACCGGTCACGGCCGTCACGTCGCCGTTGGCGCTCATGTCGGTGGTGGTCACGGTGATCGTGTCGTCGGCCGTGGTGCCGGCACCGATCTGGAAGACCAGAGCGCCCGCGTCGGCGCCGACGATGGCCTGTCCGTTGAAGCGCGTGCCGGAAAGAGTACGGGTCACCTCGGAGGCGAGCTGCTGGTACTCGGCGTCGAGGTTGGCCCGGTCACTGTCGCTGTTGGTCGCGTTGGCAGCCTGGACGGCGAGTTCGCGCATCCGCTGCGCCATGTCGCCGACCTTGCCCAGCGCGCCTTCGGCGGTCTGCGCCAGTGAGATGCCGTCGTTGGCGTTGCGGATGGCAACGTTCATGCCGCGCACCTGCGCGTTCATGCGCTCCGCGATGGCGAGACCCGCGGCGTCGTCCTTGGCGCTGTTCACGCGAAGACCGGTCGACAGACGCTGGATCGACTGCGACATCATGCTTTCGGTCGCGCTCAGGTTTCGCTGTGCATTCAGCGACATGACGTTGGTGTTGATGATCTGAGGCATTGCCTTGCTCCTAGAAGGTACGTGTCGGTCTATCGATCGCGATTCCGCCGGCTAGAGCCTGGGCGGCAATTTCGACCAAAGGGCGCCGGAACCTGGCGTTCGGTCCACGGGCGGCGCCCGCTTGGGAGGGTTATCGGCCGAGCCGTCGATCGCTTTAACCGACCGGTCCGAAGTCGTCGAGGATGGCGCCTCGAACGGGTCGTGCAGGTTGTTTCGGATGCGTTCGGCGAGAGGAAACGTCCGG
>JAUIAI010000476.1 GCA_030425615.1 Gammaproteobacteria bacterium | reverse complement strand
CCGCCGGGCCGCTGTTGATCGGCGGCGCGCCGGGTTCGCCCTACACCCGCAAGATGCTGGCGGTACTGCGTTACCGGCATCTTCCCTATCGGTTCCTGACGCCGCCGGAAGTCGCGCGCCGCGGCCTGTCCTGGGCCAAGGTTCCGCTGCTGCCCACGTTCTGGTTGCCCGGAACGCAGGGGGACCGTGTACCCGTCACAGACTCCACGCCGCTGATCCGTCTGTTCGAGGAGCGGTTCGCCGGGCGGGCGGTCGTACCGCCCGATCCCGCGACCGCCTTCGTCGACGCGTTGCTCGAGGACTATGCCGACGAGTGGTTGACCAAGGTGATGTTCCACTACCGCTGGGCCTACGACGCGGACATCGACCGCGCCGCAAGGGTGTTGCCGCACTGGCGGGGTCTTTCACGTCCCGACGAGGTCATCGCCGAGGCGAGCGCCCAGTTCGCCGAGCGACAGATCGGGCGGCTTGGTGTCGTCGGATCCAGCGCGGCCACGGCCGCGATCATCGAGACCAGCTATCCGCGCTTCCTCGACGCGCTGAACGCCCACCTGCGCGAACATCCGTTCCTGATGGGTGCGCGACCCGGCGCTGCGGACTTCGCGGTGTACGGTCAGCTCACGCAACTCGCGCAGTTCGATCCGACGCCCATGGCGATCACGCTCGAGCGTGCGCCACGCGTCTATGCCTGGGTCAGTCTCGTGGACGACCTGAGCGGTGTCGAGCCGTCGGACGGCGACTGGACGCCAGCCGACGAGGCACCGGCCACGTGGCGTGCCCTGCTGACCGAGTTGGGTCGGACCTACGTTCCCGTGATGCTCGCCAACGCGCGCGCGCTGGCCGCCGGGCGGGACGAGGTCGTCGCCGAAGTCGACGGTGCCCGCTGGACCCAGCGGGCCTTCCCGTATCAGGGCAAATGCGTACGCTGGCTGCGCGAGGCCTACGGCCTGCTGACGGCCGCCGACCGGACACGGGTGGATACCATACTGCATGGCACCGGCTGCGAGCCGCTGATTAACGAGGAGATCGAATCGTGACCACCTACGTCGTCGCCCATGGAGCCTGGTCGTCGGGCTTCGTCTGGAAACGCATGCACCCGTTGATGCGCGAGCGAGGCCACGCGCTGTTCACACCCAGCCTGACGGGGCTGGGCGAGCGCTTCCATCAGACGAGCCCCTCGGTGGATCTCGAGATGCACATTCGGGATGTCTGCAACGTGCTCTTTCACGAAGACCTCCACGACGTCGTGCTGATCGGACACAGCTACGGCGGAATGGTGGCCACGGGAGTGGCCGACCGTATGCCCGAGCGGCTGCGCAAGATCGTCTATCTGGACGCGTTCGTGCCGCGTGACGGAGAGTCCCTGTTCGACCGTCTGTCCGACGGCGCCCGCGAGCACATGCTCTCGGGTGCGGAGCGCGAGGGCGACGGCTGGCGGGTACCGAGTACGCCGCTGCCCGAGGACACCTCGCCGGAGGACGCGGTCTGGATCACTCCGAGGCGGCATCCACAGCCCATCGAGACCGTGCGCCAGCGGCTGCACCTGCGCAACGGCGAGACGAAGCTGCCGCGCCACTACATCTACTGCACCACGCCGATGATGGGCGACGTGTTCGGCCAGTTCGCCGAGCGAGCGCGCACCGAGCCCGGCTGGGGCTACGACGAGATCGACGCATCGCACAACCCGCACGTGACCGTGCCGGAAGTGCTGGCGGAGATGCTCGACAGGATCGGCGGTTGATTCCGGTTCAATGAGTCGGGTGGACGGCCCCGTTGGACCGCCGACGCCAACGCGTCGGCGCGCAGGACACATCGTCGTGTCGAGGTTTGCCCGCCTTTCTGAAACCGTCACCGGAGCAAGAGATGGAATCCGTAGACGTCTACTGGTCGTTTCGCAGCCCGTACTCGTATCTGGCCACGCCGGGCATGCTCGCCCTGCGTGAGGACTTCGAAGTCGAGGTGAACCTGCGTCCGGTGCTGCCGGTGGCCGTGCGGGCTCCCGAGTTGTTGTTCAACGCCCAGAACGCGCCGCGGGTTCGCTACATCCAGCTGGACTGGACGCGCCGCGCGCGCATGCTCGGCATGTCCGACCGCTGGCCAAGGCCCGACCCGATCGTGCAGGACATGAAGACCCTGAAGATCGCGGACGAACAACCCTACATCCACAGGCTCAGTGCCCTCGGGGTCGAGGCACATCGCCAGGGACGCGGACTCGAATTCGCCTACGAGGTCTCTCATCTGCTGTTCGGCGGCACGCGTGACTGGCAGCTCGGAACCCATCTCGCCGACGCCGCCGACCGCGCCGGGCTGGATCTGGCCGCCATGGACGCGCGTATCGAGGGCGCAGACCACGCCGACGAACTCGTGGCGAACCAGCAGGCGCTGACGGATGCCGGTGGCTGGGGGGTGCCGACGTTCGTATTCCGGGGTGAGCCGTTCTTCGGCCAGGACAGGATCGACACGCTGCGCTGGCATCTGAACAACGAAGGGCTCGCACGGTGACGGCCGCCAACGATCGACGCCGTCACTTCCTGACGGCGGTTGCGGGTGCTGGGTTCGGGTGAGATCCCGATGCACTCGTATCGCTGGTGGGGCGTCGTCGGGCAGTACCCGATCAGCCGGTCGTGCATGACGGCCTCCATCATCCGCACGACGTCGTCGTGGTGAAGGATCAGGAAAGGCGCGTCGCGCACCTGTTCGAGGCGGATCAGCACCTACGTGGGACGATCCGATTCGTTCGCACCCGCGAAGTGCCCGCCTGGCTTTGGACGATTCCGGCTGAGCGGCTACACTGCCCCAGCCATCGGTGGGCAGTCGTCTGCGGATGCCTGGCGATGTGTTTCCAACACACTTCACGGAGGACCTCATGATCGGAAAGCGTGCTTTCCTTGCCGTGGCCGGTTTGCTGTTGTCGGGCCTGGTCGCAGTCACTCATGCGCAAGACATGCGCTTTTTCAGGATCGGTACGGGCGGCGCCGGCGGCACTTATTACCCGATTGGCGGGTTGATCGCCAACGCGGTCTCGAACCCACCCGGGTCGCGTCCGTGTGACAAGGGCGGCTCGTGTGGCGTGCCCGGGCTCGTGGCGATCGCGGTCTCCACCAACGCCTCCGTGGCCAACGTGAATGCGATCCAGGCGGGCCAGCTCGACGCCGCGCTTGCCGGCGCACAGAGCGTCGTGCAGGGCTACAAGGGCGAAGGAAAGTTCACCGGCAACCCGAAGGACAAGATTCGGGTCATCGCCAATCTCTACCCCGAGGACATGCATCTGGTGTTGCCCAAGGGAGAGCAGATCTCGTCGTTGAAGGATCTGAACGGCAAGCGCGTGGGAGTGGCCGCAGCCGGGTCGGGTACCCAGGTGTCGGTGCGGATGATCCTCAAGCACTACGGCATCGAGGCAGACGAACAGGAGCTCGGTCTGTCCCAGAGTTCGCAGCGCCTGGCCGACGGACAGCTCGATGCGTTCTTCTACGCCGGCGGCACACCGTTCGCGGCCCTGATCCAGCTCGGTTCGACCAAGGGCTTCGAGCTCTACAAGTTCACGGCCGACGAGATCAAGGAGATCAACGGCATCATTCCCTACTATGTGGAGTCGCTGATTCCGGCCGGTGTGTACGAGAACATCGACTACGACGTACCCACGGTGGCAGTCAATGGTCAGCTCATCACCTCGGCCGATCAGCCTGACGATCTGATCTACG
>JAUIAI010000475.1 GCA_030425615.1 Gammaproteobacteria bacterium | reverse complement strand
CGTCGATCTTTCGCAGCGTACACATGAGATCAGCCACGGCGCTGACCTTGCCGTCCACGCTGGCCGTGCCCGAGAACTTCCAGATCGAGCGGGACTCCCGTTCGAACCGGACCTCGAGCCGCAACTGGTCCCCGGGGCTGACCGGCCTTTTGAACCGAGCCTTGTCGATCCCGACGAAGTAGAAGACGGAATCGCTTTCCGGCTTGCTGCCGAGCGTCTGGAACGAAAGGATCCCGGCGGCCTGCGCCAGCGCCTCGATCTGCAGGACCCCGGGCATGACGGGCATGTGCGGGAAGTGCCCGACGAAATACGGCTCGTTGATCGAAACGTTCTTCAGAGCCACGATCCGCTCACCCGGAACGACATCCTCCACCCGGTCGATCAGCAGGAACGGGTATCTGTGCGGCAGGTGCTCCAGCACCTGGCGGATGTCGAGCGAAGTCATGTGGGTTTCCGGGTGAGTTTCTCGAGAGCGCGAAGCCGCGCACGCATATCCGGGAGCTGACGCAGAACGGCGCCGGCCCGCTCCCAGCGGGAATTGTCCATGAGGGGGAAGCTGCCGGAGTAGAAGCCGGGCTGCCGGATCGAACGGGTGACCAGACTCATCGGCGATACGACGACGTCATCCGCGAGTTCGAGGTGGCCCAGCACCCCCGCCCCTCCGCCGATCAGACATCGACGTCCGATCGTGGCGCTGCCAGCGACACCGACGCAACCGGCCAGGGCCGAACCCGCTCCGATACGAACGTTGTGCGCCACCTGGACCAGATTGTCGATGATGCAGTCGTCCTCGACGCGTGTGTCTTCCAGGGCGCCCCGGTCGATGGTGCAGTTCGCACCGATTTCGACGCGGTCACCGATCGTCACGCTGCCGAGCTGGGGAATCTTGCGCCACCCTTCCCCTTCCCGCGCGAAACCGAAGCCGTCAGCACCGATCACCGTGCCCGCGTGGATCAGGACCTGCTCGCCCAGCTGGCAATCCGCATAGACACAGACGTTGGCCACCAATCGCGAGCCGGCACCGAGGACCACCCGCTCACCGACGAAGCAGCCTGGTCCGATCGCCACTCCTTCGCCCACCGAGGCGCCGGCCGAGATCACTGCGCCGGCGGCCACCACCACGTTGCGTCCGAGCTTCGCGGTCGGGGCGACATGCGCCGCGGGATGAACGCCGGTAGCCGCAACCGCCGGCTCACGGCGAGCCTGGACGAGACCGGCCGCCGCGGCAAAGCCGAGGTAGGGGTCGTCGACCACGAGTGCGACGCACCCCGCCGGCAGGCGCCCGGCGTCCTGCTCGCGCACGATGACCGCCGACGCCCGAGTCCCCGCCAGCTGCGGTGCATAGCGGGGATCATTGAAGAAGCTGAGATCGCCCCCGACGGCGGAACCGAGCGGCGCCAACCGCCGAATGGGCGGATCGAGCCGGGAATTCCCGATGTCCGCCCCCATCGCCTGGGCGAACTCGGAGAGCGGAACCGGAGGATCGAGTGCTCGCACGATGAGTGTGGCCGCAGACGGGGAACGGCACGCCGCGCGCCGCCGGCCCGCTGCTCCCTGGGTTTCAGTCGGTCAGCGCCTTGAGCACCTGATCGGTGATGTCGATGCGTGGGCTTGCGTACACGGCCTCCTGCACGATGAGATCGAAACGCTCGCTGTCGGCGAGCTGCCGGATGGCACGGTTTGCCCGCTCGAGCACCTGGGCGAGCTCTTCATTGCGCCGCTGGTTGAGGTCTTCGCGGAATTCTCTCTGTTTGCGCTGGAAATCCTTCTCGAGATCGGCGAAGTCACGCTGTCTGCGGCGACGCTCTGTTTCCGTGAGGATCGCGCGGTCGCGCTCCAGGGCCTCACCCATGGACTTGAGCTGCTCGGCCAGCGTCTGGAGTTCGCGATCACGCTCCCGGAACTCTTCCTCGAGCTTGCGCTGGGCTGCCTTGGCTGGCGCGGCGTCCCGCAGGATCCTCTCGGTGTTGACGTACCCGATACGGACACCGGACTGGGCCGCCGCATCGGTGACCGGCCACACGAGAGAGGCGGCCAGGAGCAGGCTGGATAGTGTTGAGACGAGTCGCATCTTGGCTCCCGAAGCGGTTTCTGCGCATTATGCCCTGCCGGGATCGACGCGCGCGGTGGAACGCCGGACCGACGGCCGAGGCGTGCGCCCCGCCCCGGACGACCGGCTTCAGAAACCGGTACCGATCTGAAACTGGACCCTCTGCTCGTCGTCGCCGGGCTTCTTGTTCAGAGGGTAACCGAGGCTGAACTTCATGGGCCCGATCGGCGAGATCCAGGTCAGGCCCACCCCGGCCGAGTACCGGAACTCGTTGGTCTCGATTCGTCCTGCTGGAAAAACGTTGCCGCCATCCAGGTAAAGAAACCAGCGGAATGAGCGGTCATTGCCCGTCCCGGCCACCGGCAGGATGAACTCAGCACTTCCGACGATCTTCGTCTGTCCGCCCAGGGCGATGTTGTCCACCGGGTCGCGGCCGGGGCCGAGACTGCTCGGGGCATAGCCACGAACCGAACCGATACCGCCCGCATAGAAGTTCTTGAACGGTGGGAACTGACGCTCACCCACCGCGCGCGCGTAGCCGAGGTCGATGTTGAAGGCCAGCGTGTAGTCCTTGTTGAGCGGATAGTAGAGCTGATGGTTATAGGTGGCCTTGTAGTACCGCAGCTCTCCCGCAGGCAGCGTGAACTCCAGACTGGCACGCTGCAGGCGCCCGCTGTTGGGCGTGAAGAAGCTGTCGCGCGAGTCGCGCGTCCAACCCAGCTGGGCCAGCACGGCGGTACTGCTCTCACCCACTCCGGGCTCGACGACCGCACCCGTGTTCGGGTCGAACACCCCGTTGACGAAATCCGTGTATCGCTGCGGCGGCTTCAGGCCCAGATCCAGCGTGTTGTTCTCGACGGCAAGCCCGAAACTGATGCGGTCGAGCTCCGTGTAGGGGATTCCGAAGCTGAGCCCGAGGCCCGTGGAGCGCCACTGGTAGTCGCCGAGACTGAGTTCGTCCGCGTTGAATAGCCGTGAATACACCTTGAACGTGCGGCTCACTCCGTCCGGGGTGAAATACGGGTCTCTGTAGGTCAGAGAGATGTTGCGGTTGACCTCGCTGGTATTGACCTCGAGATCGAGCGACTTGCCGGTTCCCAGGAAATTCTGCTGATTGATGGAGCCGGACAGGATCAGGGCTTCGGTGCTCGAGGTACCGACGCCGAACAGGATGTTCCCCGAAGGGCTCTCCGTGACGGTGATCTGCAGATCCACCTGATCCGGCACCCCGGGAACCGGCACGGTCTCGACCTCGACATCGGTGAAGAATCCGAGACGGCTGATCCGCTCGCGCGACAAACGGATCTTGTCCGCGTCGTACCACGCACTCTCGTACTGGCGCAGTTCACGCCGCACGACCATGTCCCGGGTCTGGGTGTTGCCTGTGATGTTGATCCGGCGGACATAGACACGGCGACCCGGATCGACCAGGATGGTCAGCGCGACTTCCTGCTTCTCGCGGTCGGGGACCGTTTGCACCGATACGTTGGCGAAGGCATAGCCCAGTTCGCCCAGACGATCCGTGATCCTGGCCTGCGATTCACTGAGCTTGGTGCCGGCGAAAGGTTCGCCCGCCGACACCGACAGGAGACGACGGAACTCGTCCTCGCGCTCGAGCAGTTGTCCGCCGAAGTCGATGCTGGAGACCGTGTAGCGCTCACCC
>JAUIAI010000474.1 GCA_030425615.1 Gammaproteobacteria bacterium | reverse complement strand
TGCGTTCGCGAACCGGTTCCCTTCCTCGGCTGCCGCGGGAGCGAACTGACATGTCCACGGCGCAGAGGGTGGCATCTTCCGAGGGCAGCGTCTTCGATGCCGCGGCCGAACAGGCCTTCAGGGAGGAGATCCGGTCGTTCGTGCGCGAGCACGTGGACGACGATCTTCGGGCGAGAACGGACCACCACCGCGGCCTGACCCGCCAGCAGTACTTCGACTGGCAGCAGACGCTCGTCGCCCAGGGCGGGGGGGCTATCAACTGGCCACGCGAGTGGGGCGGTACGGGCTGGAGCGTGCGCCAGCAGTTCGTCTTCGAGGAGGCCATGGCGCAGGCCGGCGCCCCGCACCAGATCAGCTTCAATGCCCGGATGATCGGGCCGATCCTGCTCGCGTTCGGCACGCCCGAGCAGAAGGAGCGCTTCCTGCCGGGCACGCTGACCTGGGAGAAGTGGTGGTGCCAGGGTTACTCCGAACCGTCGTCGGGCTCCGACCTCGCCTCGTTGAGGACCCGGGCCGTGCGCGACGGCGATCACTACGTGGTCAACGGCTCGAAGATCTGGACCTCGCACGCGCACTATGCGAACTGGATCTTCTGCCTCGTGAGAACCGATGTGGATGCGCCCAAGCACGCGGGCATCAGCTTCCTGCTCATCGATCTCACGACGCCGGGCGTGAGCATGCGTCCCGTGCCGCATTTCTACGGAGCCCACGTCTTCAACCAGGTGTTCTTCGAAGACGTGCGCGTGCCGTGCGAGAACCTCGTGGGAGCCGAGAACGGCGGCTGGACCGTCGCCAAGGCGCTGCTCGAGCACGAACGCCTCTATTCGTCGCGGCACGGCGAGGCCAAGCGCCGTCTGCTTCGCCTGCGACGGCTCGCAGAGCGCGCCGACGCTCGTGGCCGGCGGGCCATCGACGACCCGCGCTGGCAAGACCGCATCGCCTGGCTGGCCATGCGTGTGCAGGCGCTCGAGTACCTGGTGATGCGCGGTCTGGACAGTCTCGAGCGCACCGGGGAGGTCGGACCGTTCGCCTCGACGCTCAAGCTCAAGGGCATCGAGACGAACCAGGCCGTGGATGCCGCCGTCGCGGAGCTGCTCGGTCCTGATGCATTGCCGGCCGATCAGGCCTACGACCCCGAATCCGCTGCCGAGGCGATGGGTCTGGTACCGGAGGCACGCTACGCGGTGGAGGCGCGCTACTTCTTCCGCGGGCCCGGGATTGCGGGGGGCTCGAACGAAATCCAGCGCGGCATCATCGCCAAGCGCGTACTGGACCTGTGACGCTGCTCTGACCGGTCCGGGCCGCCAGCAGGCCACCGCCGGACCAGGACACCCGATTCGCGAGAACCCGATGAACTTCGAGACCACCCAGGAACAGGCGATGATCGAGGACACCCTCGATCGACTGCTCACGGATCACTGGGACATGCGCAAGGCCCACGATCCACAGGAGCGCGATCGCATGCGCGACGCCGTCTGGGCCCAGCTGGCCGCGACCGGTCTTCTGGGTGCGTTGCTCCCTGAGCAATGGGAAGGGATCGAGGGCGGACCCCGCGAATGGCTTGCCATGGCGCGCACCGTCGGGCGTCACGGCGCGGACCTGCCACTGCTTTCCTCGCTGATGCTCGGGGCCGGCATGCTTCTCGAACTACCGGCCGGGCGACGACCGGTCGCGCCCGCCGCGGTGGCCGGCGGTGAGTGCCGTCTCGCCGCGGGAGTGCTCGAGGCCGGGCGGCGCTACGAAACGACGCCCACGGCACTGCGCGCCCGCGAGTCGGATGGCGGCTGGATTCTCGACGGTGCCAAACATCATGTCCTCGATGCCGGTCAGGCCCACGTACTGCTGCTGCTGGCCGCACTGGACGGAACGGAAGAGCCCGCCCTGTTCGCGGTCCCCGCCGGGGCGGGGGGGCCCGAGTGCCGGGAGTATCCCGCTGTGGGTGGGGCCATGCTCTCGCACGTCGAATGCCGCGAACTGAGACTATCCGGCGAGGCGCTGCTCGCACGCGGCGACGAGGCCCGGCGTTGTGTCGAACTGGGGATGGGTCGGGCAAGGTTCTGGGCCTGCGCCGAGACTCTGGGCGCGTGCGAGGCCGCGCTGTCGCAAACGATCGACTACCTGCGCATCCGTGAACAGTTCGGTCGCCGGCTGGCGAGCTTTCAGGCGCTGCAGCACCGCCTGGCCGACGCGCATGCCGAACTCGAGTTGTTGCGCAGTCTCGTGTTCGGTGTGTCCGACTCGCTGGGAGATGCGCCGTCCGGCGCGCGTGCCGGACGCGACCTGGCGGCCGCCTGCGCGCTCGCGGGCGAGGTCGGGGACCTGATCGGCCGTGAAGCCATCCAGCTCCACGGCGCGATCGGGATGACCCGGGAACTCGGTGTGGGGCGCTACCTGATGCGCATCGATTTCCTGTGGCGTCTGCTCGGGGACGGTCAGTTTCAGCGCGAGCGCCTGCTCGCGTCGTTGCCGCCCGTCGGGATGCCGCAGTGAACCCAGGAACGGGCCGGGTGCTCTCGCCCCTCGCCAGGCCCCCACGAAAAAGGGCGGAGTGACAGAAAACCGGGAGCACCGACGATGTCCGAACACGACGAACTGCTGCGCGAGCGCCTCGTGGCGTTCATGCACGAAGAGATCCTGCCGCGGCATGCGCAGGTCCACCGCGAGATCATGGCGGCCGAACCCGGGCACCGGCCGGCCGTGTTCGGCGAGCTGAAGGCCCGGGCGCGGGCACTCGGCCTCTGGAATCTCGGTCTGCCGACGCTGCCGGACGACGCGCCCGGTACCCGGCTGAACAACGAGGCATTCGCCCCGCTGGCCGAGATCATGGGCTGGGTCTACTGGGCGGCGGAGATCTTCAACTGCCACGCGCCTGATCTGCCGAACATGGAAATGCTGGTGCAGCTGGCCACGCCGGAGCAGCGCCGTCAGTGGCTGGACCCGCAGCTCGCCGGCGAGGTGTCGTCAGGCTTCGCGATGACCGAGCCCGACACGGCGTCTTCCGACGCGCGCAACATCAGCTGCCGCATCGAGCGCGACGGCGACCACTGGGTGCTCAACGGACGCAAGTGGTTCGTCGGCAACTGTGGTCGGGAGAACTGGCAGTTCGTGATCGCCATGGGGGTCACGGATCCGGAGGCCCCGCCCACGCGCCGCCATTCGGCCGTCATCGTGCCGGTGGACGCGCCCGGCGTGGAAGTGGTCAGGCAGGTGCCGATCCTCGGTTACCGGCACCACTACGGTCCGCATGGCGAGCTGCGATTCGTCGACGCCCGGGTACCGGTCGAGAATCTGCTCGGCGAGCAGGGCAGGGGCTTCGCGGCGGCGCAGGTCCGCCTGGCCACGGCCCGGATTCATCACTGCATGCGCTTTCTCGGCGCGGCCGAGGTCGTGCTGCGCCTGATGATCGAAAGGGCGGCCGAGCGTCACCCGTTCGGCCAGCCGCTGATCGAGCGCGAGACGGTGCAGCACTGGATCGCTCGCTCGCGGCTCGAACTCGAGCAGGCGCGCCTGATGACGCTCGAGGCCGCCCGCCAGCTGGACGCCAGGGGCGGTATCGGCGCGCGTCGACCGATTGCGATGATCAAGCTCGCCGTGGCAGAGGCCTGCTTCAGGCTCGGCGACCGCGCTGTTCAGACATTCGGCGCGGCCGGTGTCACCGAAGACACCCCGGTTGCATCCTTCTTCGCCGAGGCGCGGGCCTTCCGCATATACGACGGCCCCG
>JAUIAI010000473.1 GCA_030425615.1 Gammaproteobacteria bacterium | reverse complement strand
CATGCACGATCTGCCGGTTGCAGATGACGACGTCGCCCGGCGCACAAACGAGGGGCACGGCGTCGGGCAACATGTCCGAGCCCGCATCCGCCACCATCGCCGCCAGATCGAGCTTGCCGCGGTCGTGGGTGCCCGGGACCACCCAGAGCCCGTTACCGGCGTCACAGCCGTAGAGCTGCATCATCAGGTTGAAACCGTGGGTGCCGGCATCGAGCATCGGACTGTCCCAGTGTGTCCAGCCGTCCTGATGCCAGGCCACGGAGCCACCCAGGCGCGGCAGCTTGATCCACAGAGACTCGTTGAACGGCGTGAAATCCTCGCCGTTGACCGACGCCGCGATCGCGAGCAGCGCAGGGTGGCCGTACAGGCGCAGATGCGCGTCCGTGTGCTGCAGGGGCCCGAGCAGAAGCTGCATCACGTACGGCGGTGCGTCCGCGGGCGCCCGAGGCTCGTGCATTCTGGCCGGATGCCGGCCGTGATTGACGTTCGTGCCTCCGTACGGATCCGACAACGGCTTCACCATCATCACGTTGCGGCCCTTGCAGTCCGCGCCGAGCGCCGGACGTCCTTGGCGGTCCAGGGCGCCCCCGGGTTCCGTGGGCGCGCGCTCCAGCAGATCGGCGACATCGCGCGCCATGTCGCGACGCTCGTCTTCGCCGATGACCCCCTCGAACACGTAGAACCCGTGACGCCAGTAGGCGTCGAGGATGGAGGGTTCCAGACGGCCGTCCTGGCCGAGTCGGACCGGCCCCCGGTTGTCGAGCGCAAGCGCCCGTTCCGTGCCTTCGGCGCGATAGCGTTCGCGGGCCGGCTCGTCGGCCGGAAACAGGTGGGCCGGAAACCGCGGGAAGGGAAGGTCGTCGGGGTCTGGAATCATCGTTTCGGGGTCTCCCCAGGAGGGCGCCGTGTGCTCCAACCGGCTCACAGCAGCGTGGTGTCCGCCGGCAGCTGCATCATCACTCTGCCGGCGAGTTCATAACTCGCCGGCCCGACCATCATGTGCTGCGTGCCGACATGGGCATCGCGGAACCGGCGCTGCAGCGGATGATCGAGAAAGACGGACGATCCACCAGCCAGATCGTACATGGCACGCGCCACGTCGGCCGCGGTGCGGGTCGCCCACGTGGCCGCGCCGCGCAGGCGTGCCCGCTGCTCCAGCGAAATCTCCGCTCCGGCACGAAGGGAGCGCCAGAGTTCCTCCACCGCCCGGTCGCATCCGGCTTCGGCCGCGTCCAGCATCGCGATCGCGCGCGCCACCTCGGCCTGGGTCGCGGCACGATCTGCCAGCGTCCGGCGGCTGCCCTGCGGTCGCTTCGCGCCGGCCAGTTCGATCAGATCGTCGACGGCCCCGCGGGCGTTGCCCAGCATGACGGCTGCGATGCCCTGGGCCAGCAGGCCGAAGACCGGCATGCGGTAGAGAGGCCCCGCTTCCCGCGGTGGCTCATCGGTCAGCGAAACGGACTGTGTCCACGGTACCCGCAGCGCCCGGACCCGGACCACACCGCTGCCGGTGCCGCTCAGGCCCGCGACATGCCAGCCGTCCAGCGACTCGGCCGCATCGATCGGAAAGAACACCATGCGGGTGCGCGGACGGCCCGAGGCGTCCAGACACGGCTCGCCGTCCTGCACGAGAACACAGCCTCCCGCCAGCCATCGACAATGCCCATGCCCCGAGAACCAGGCCCACTGCCCGTCGACGACGAGTCCGTCTCCGTCGACGACTGCGCGCCCCATCGGCGCGAACACGCCGCCCGTCACGGTGGCGGGGTCCGCGTGAATACGCCGCGCCACGGCCGGATCGAGCCAGGCCGCGGAAAAGCCGGCCGTGGCGCCGATCATCACGCACCAGCCGGCCGAGGCGTCGGCGCGCCCCACGATGCGCATCGAGTGCAGTGCGGTCATCGGATCGCATTCGAGGCCGCCGACACTTGCCGGTAGCAGTGAGCGGAACAACCCGGCCGCCGCCAGCGCCTCGACGAGGTCGGCCGGCAATCCTCTCGCCCGCTCGGATTCCGGGGCCTTGTCCCGCGCCAGCGCGGCCATGGCCCCGGCCCGTGAGAGCAGGTCGTCAGGGATTCCTGCGGAATCGGCGGCTTCGGGAGCGTCGTTCATCGGGTGCTCAGGAAGTGGGCCGCAGGGCGAGCAGCGCCCCCGCGAGCGCCTCGAAGTCCTCCGGCGACGAATACACGTGCGGTGCCACGCGCACGGCCGACCCTCGTACGGAGACATGGATGTTTCGTTCCGCGAGCGCGGCACGCGTCTCGCGCGCGGTCATGCCGGCCGGCAGCCCGATGCCGAAGATGTTGGCGGCGCGATCTGCTTCGTCCGCGATCTCGAATCCGGCATCGACCAGACGCGCCACCGACGGACGCGCGATCTCGAGCAGGTAGTCACGGATGCGTGCCGGCTGCCACTCGGCGAGCAGACCCGCGGACGCTTCGAGCGTCGCGATGAGGACCGGATTCGCACGCAGGCTCGTGTCGTACCGGCGCATGCCCGGCGCGTATCGGTCCTGGTAGTCGAGCAGTCCGGAGAAGTCCTCGCTGCCCATGCGCATCAGCCAGCTCTGATCCACCGGCCGGCCGTCGGCGAAACGGTCGCCAAGCGCCACGAAACCTAGGCCGTACTGGCTGAGCATGCTCTTGTAGCAGTGAACGACGAGCGCATCGAGCCCGAGGGTGTCGAAATCGAGCGGCATCGCGCCCGCGGTCTGCGTGGCGTCGATCACGAACGCCGCACCCACCTCCTTGCAGCGCGCGCCGATGGCCGCGAGATCGAACAGGGTCCCGTCGGTCCAGTGTGCCTGTTCGAGCGCGACGAGCATCGTGTCGGCATCGACCGCGCCGAGCAATGCTTCGTTCCAGCGCGTTGCCCGCGAGGCGTGGCCGGGTGACGCGCGCCAGGGACCGTCGGGCGCACTGACGGTTCGGAGCGTCACGCCCTGATCGCGCCACTCGCGCCACGGATAGACGTTGCTCGGGAACTGGTCGCCCAACAGCACCACGTTCGCGCCCGCTCGCGGCGCCAGGTTGTTCGCGACGATGGCAAAGCCCTGAGCGGCAGTGGTCACGAAGGCCACCCGCTCGGGATCGGTCCGAACCAGGCCGGCCAGCAGCGCACGCGTTCGCTCCGCCGGGGCGAAGAAATCGTCCGGCGTGATGGCCAGCGGAAACGCACGCCGCGCCAGGGCCGCTTCGGCGGCGCGCTGGGCGGGCACGGGAATCGGCCCCATGTAGGCATTGTTGAGCCAGACATGACCTGGCTCGATCGTAAACAGGTGCCGCTGAGAGGTCAGGGGAGGGGTCAAGGCGTTCACGGTGCGTTGGACGGGCGCGCGGCGCGCGCCCCGGGCCGGATCATCATATCAAGGCCCACCACGCCGTATCCCGGCCGTGCGGCGGGTCTCACCCGGTCAGGCCGCCGCCGTCGGACGATGCGTCGCCGCCGGGCGATACCTCGCGGCGCGGACGGGCCACGACCTCGGCACGGTCCACCATGTAGTGCTCGGCTTCCACCATGTGCTCGAACATGAGTCGCCGGGCGCCTTCGACGTCGCCGGCCTTCATGGCCCGAAGCAAACGCACCTGGTAATGCAACCCGCGCTCTCGCAGTTCCGGATTCGACAGGCGATAGATGTCCCGGCAGACGGTCATGTCGCGCAGCAGACTCGGCAAGTTTAAGCACGCATCGATGACCCTTACGGCGTTGGCAGCAGTTCGCCCCCTATTT
>JAUIAI010000472.1 GCA_030425615.1 Gammaproteobacteria bacterium | reverse complement strand
CATGATCTCCATCGGCCTCATGACTAATGAGGACCAGGCGGTCGTCTGGCGCGGCCCGATGCTCATGGGCGCGTTGCAGCAGATGATGACGCTGGTGCAATGGGGCGCGCTGGATGTCCTGCTGGTGGACCTGCCACCAGGCACCGGCGACGTGCAGATGACGCTCGGCCAGAAATTCGTGGTCGACGGCGCGATCATCGTCTCCACGCCGCAGGACATCGCCCTGCTCGATGCCCGCAAGGGTATCGACATGTTCCGCCAGATGAACATCCCGATCATCGGCATGATCGAGAACATGTCCACCCATGTCTGCACGAAATGCGGCCACGAGGAGCACATCTTCGGCCACGGCGGGGTCACGGCCGAAGCGCAGAAGATCGGCGCTCCGCTGCTGGGCGAGATCCCGCTGCATCTGGACATCCGGCTGGCCGGCGACGGCGGCGCGCCCGTGGTCGTATCGCAGGCGGGATCGCGCGAGGCCCGGGCGTTTCGCGACATCGCTCGCCGGCTGATCGAACAGGGCCACGCGTGAGCGATCCCAGGCTGCCGCCTCTGTTCCGGCCACACGCGGTTCCCGGACGCACGGATCCGTTCGAGCGGGCCAGAGCCCTCGCAGTGGCGGGCTCCGACCCGGGCGTGGTGTGTCACGGCATCCTGCCCGAGCAGCTGCGGGCTGCGCTCGTGCTGGCGCCCGAGGTCCCGCTCGAGGCGTCCATGGCGATGCTGCCGGCGTGCGGCGTCGGCTTCCAGAATGCGCTCGGTTCACTGGCACCTCCCGAGGTTTCCGTGCATCTCGAGTGGCCGGGCGCAATCCGGGTGAACGGCGCCCGGTGCGGTCGTCTTCGTGCGGCCGCATCGACGCACGACCCGCTCGCCGAACCCGACTGGCTCGTCGTCGGACTGGAAGTGACGCTCAGCCACGTGGGCAGTGTCCCGGGCGACGACCCCGACCAGACCGCGCTGAACGAGGAAGGCTGTGTCGAGGTCGACCCGCTCACCCTGCTCGAGGCGTGGGTGCGTCACACGCTGTACTGGATCAACCGCTGGACGGAGGAAGGCGTCCGACCGCTGCAGACCGAATGGCGCGGCCTCGCCCACGACCTGGGCAAGGAGGTCGGATTCCTCGGCGTACGGGGCCTGTTCGTCGGCCTGGACGAGCACTTCGGCGCCCTCGTCCGTGACGAAGACGCCACTCATCCACTTGCGCTGCACCGTCTGCTGGAGCCCTGACCCATGAAACTCGCCCGCGCCGTCCATCTCGACGACAGCGACCGCAATGTCTACTTCGCCCCGGCGCGCACGGGCGAATGGTGTGCCACCGGCGGCTTCGAGTTCTCCGACTGGACTCAGGCCGATCTCGTCGGCAAGCCGCGACAGGCCTTCGCGCACGGCTGGCTCGGCCTCGAGACCTTCGGGCGGGTCACCTTCGTGGCGGTCACCCCCATCGAGCCGGCGGAGATCGAACGGCTCGCCGAAGACCTCGCCAGACACTTTCACGAGATCTACGGCGCTCCGTCACCGGAAGCCGCCCTGCCCGTGGCCCGCGAAGAGCTCGCATTCATGGCCGAGCTCTGCGAGGACCACGACGAGAACACCTTGCTGGCCGTGCAACGCGAGCTCACCGAGGCCGGCGTCAGGGAAGGGTTCCGGGCCATCGAGGCCACGCCGGCACAACTCGAGCAGGTGGCGGTTCACGGGTCACCGCAACCCTGATCGCCAGGTAACCGAATCACTCCGTGCGTTTGCCGTCGACTCCCATGCGATCGTTGCGCATGCGGTCACCTTGCATACCTTGTGAACCCGGTTTTTCCTGCATATCGCCCGTGCCGGTCTGCCCCTGATCCATCAGACCGCCCTCGAGCTCGAGAGCGATCAGGGTGTTGCGATCGAGCTGCCCGGTGGCTTCGATGTTCTGCGCTTGCTGGAAGGATTTCAGAGCGGCGCGGGTGTTCTCGCCCCAGATGCCGTCGACCTCACCGGCATCGAAGCCCTTCTGCTTCAGCGTCTGCTGAACATTGCGGACCTGCGCTTCGCTCAGGTTGTCGGAGAGCTTCAGTTCCGATGTGAATGGCACCTTCGTTTCCTGCTGGGCATTCTGGGCCAGGGCGTACGAGCCGCTGAGCGCCAGGACACTGGCGGCGATGAGCAGTTTCTGTTTCATGTGAATCTCCTTTCGAGGTTAGGGACGGGTGACATCGGCGACATGACCGGCCCCACTGCCGGTCCCGGCCATCGTCTTCATGTCCACGTTGAGCGCCGTCATCGTCGGCGGATCGAGTTCTCCCGTGGGCGCCAGGTCCTGTGCCCGCTGGAATTCGATCAGCGCCTCCCGGCTGCGCTCACCCCAGATGCCGTCCACATTCGTCTCGTAGCCCTGGTCGGACAACGATTGCTGGATCTGGCGGAGGGTGTCGCGACTCAGGTTCCGTGCCATCGGTGCACCAGCCGCTTCGCCGACCCCGCTCCGCTGGTTTGACGCCTCCCGGGTCGCTCCCCTTTCGTCAGTGGCGCCTTGACCGGGGCTCTCGGCGAACGCCGGCGAACCGGTGAGCGCCGCGAACGCGGCGGCTATCAGAATCTGCTTTTTCATCGTGACTCCCTGGTCATCGACACTCGGGCGCGCGAAGCGCCGAAATGGCGCCCACTCGCCAACAGGCACTGCAATGGCCGTGCCCATGAAGGGCGGCCGGGCGGCATCGCGCGCGAAGCGCATGCCGCCCGGTGAGGCCCTGCGTCGGACAGCAGACCACCGCTTACGGTGCCGTGCCGCGCGCACTCAGCCACGTCGTCGGCGATCGGAAGTCATGTCGATCACCGACGGCCGGCTCACTGAGTGCGGGCCGGATCGTTGCGCAGGCCAGGGGTCTGTTCCTTGTCCTGCATCTGGTTCATCCCGGTGCCGGTGCCGGCGTTGCTGCCGGGCCGATTCATGCCACCCGTGGATTCACCATCGATCTCGAGGGCGATCAACGTACGACGATCGAGGGTCCCAGTCGGCGTGAGATCCTGCTGGCGCTGGAACGCCCGCAGAGCGCCCCGCGTGCTTTCGCCCCAGACGCCGTCGACCTTGCCGGTGTCGAAGCCCTTTTCCTTCAGGGTCTGCTGCACGTTCTTGATCTGCTCGGGGCTCATGTTCCTGGCGAGCTCGAGGTCGCTGCCCTGCATGCCGTTGGATCCGGCCCGGGCCGAATCGGTCTGCGCCCCACCCGTCGTGCCCTGGCCGGTCCGGGCGGAGTCGGTGCTGCCCTGACCCGTGACACCCGAGCCCGTGCGTGCGGAATCCGTGTTGCTCTGACCGGTGACACCCGAGCCCGTACGAGCCGAGTCGGTGTTCTTCTGCCCTGCAGCGGCGGCTCCGGTGGTTCCCGCCTGCGCGGAATCCATGGGCTTCATCCGCTGGTCGGCATCAGGCTTCTGTGCGGCCATGCTGGAGGACTTGCCCGCGTCGCCGCTCTGGCCCTGCTTCATGCCCTCGGCGGCGGCATGCGAACCGAAGATGAGCGCGATACTGGTAGCGATCAAAAGCTTGTTTTTCACGATGGTTCCCTTTCGATAGAAATTGGAGGGCACAGGGGCACTGTCGTTCCCTGCTGCCCCGAAGTGCGACCGCCGCGCGACGCGGGTTGTCCGTCACCGGCACCCCGGTCGCGTCGACGTCGCGCCGCTAAGCCAGCAATCCACGCTCCTGAAGCCCGCACGGATGTAAGGGTCGGTAACGTGCCCCTCCCTGG
>JAUIAI010000471.1 GCA_030425615.1 Gammaproteobacteria bacterium | reverse complement strand
GGCACCGTGGGGTTGCCCGAGGGCAACGGCCTCGGTTTCGAGCCGGAGCCGGAACTGCTGGAGCGCTATGCCGTGCAGCCGCCGCAGGTGCTCCGGGCCGGCTGACCGGTCAGGCGTCGAATCGACGCAGTACATGGCCCGGACCCCGGTCGAGCGCGGCATAGCGGCGGCCGTCGTGCACCAGGCGGCCGTTGACCCAGACGCCGTGAAGCCCGTCGGCCTCCCGGATCATCCGGGTGCCGCCTCCCGGTAGATCGTCCACCTTTCGCAGGGCTCCCCGGTCGATCCTCTGCGGATCGAAGAGCAGCAGATCCGCCCAGGCGCCGGTCTCGATGCGGCCGCGGTCCGGGATACGGAACCGCGAGGCCGGCTCACTGGTGAGTCGCCGGATCGCTTCGGGCAAGGTGAGAGTGCCGGTTTCGCGCACCCAGTGCGCGAGCAGGTGCGGCCCGAATCCCGCGTCGCAGAAATACACGAGGTGCGCGCCGGCGTCCGACAGCGTGATCAGACCCGACGGGTGCCTGAGCAGTGGCGCCACGCCCGCGTCGTCGTTCTGAAACAGCTTGGCCACGAACGGTGTGTCCAGGCCGTCGGCCAACGCGATATCGAAGAAGTGATCGAGCGGATCGATCCCGGCAGCTTCGGCCAGCCCGGCGACACTGGCGCCGTCGGCGCGTTCGATCTTGCGCCAGTCGCCGAAGAACAGGATGCCGCGCGCCGGCTGGACGAGATTCTCCCGGAAACGCTGCCGGAAGTCCGGGTCGGCGTATACCCTGCGCAGGCCCTCGTCGTCGAGCCCGGCAATCCGGTCGAATGCATCGTGCGACAGGAGCAGGTAGGGGTCGCGCAGGGTGAAGTTGAAAGACAGCGGCTGGCAACTCGTCTGGATATAGACCTCGCGGCCGCGTGCGTTCTCGGCGGCGCAGCGGGCGTAGAGATCCGCGCTGACTTCCGGTTGTGCCTCGTTGTACATCGTCAGCACAGTGGACATGAACATCGGCCGGCCGGTCTCGGCAGCCATCTCGCCGAGCGTCTCCGGCGTGATGCGTGGTCCGGTGGCCATCATGAAGACCCCGCGACCGCTTTCGGCCATCGCCGCGACGAGCGTGCGCAGCTCCTGTTCGCTGGCGATCGTCGAGGGCATGGGCGCGCCCTGATAGCCGAAATGATTGGGCGAGAAGGAGGAGGCGAAGCCGATCGCGCCGGCCCGCATGGCATCGCCGATGGCCTCGCACATGGCCTGCATCTGCCCGGCGTCGGGGGTCTCGCGGGTGGAAGCCTGATCTCCCATGACCGCTGTCCGTATCGCCGAGTGCCCGGCGAAGACGGCGACGTTCAGCCACGGGGAAACCGACTCCAGGAAGTCCAGGTATTCGGGGAAGGTCTCGAACGACCACCGCGTCCCTGACAGCAGGGCCTGCAGATCCATGCCCTCGACCACGGAAAGGTTCTTCATCATCGTCTCGCGCAGCCCGGACGGGCAGGGCGCGATACCGAACCCGCAATTGCCGATCACGGCCGTGGTCACGCCGAGCGCAGGTGAGGGCGTCATGCGCGGGTCCCAGGTGACCTGCGCGTCGTAGTGTGTGTGTACGTCGACGATTCCGGGCATGAGCGACAGGCCGTCTGCCTCGACGGTTTCTGCGGCCTCGCCCAGATCTTCGCCGATGGCGGCGATGCGGCCGTCCCGCACACCGACGTCGGCGCGGCGCCCGGGGTTGCCGAGTCCGTCGTAGACCATGGCGCCGGTGATCTTCAGGTCGAATGTCATGACGGGGTGCCCTGTGCGTTCGGGTTCGAGCTCTGGCTGCGGCCACGGGCCTGGATGGATTCGCGGCGGCGTGCGATCTCGTCGGCTCGCGGGCCGCGTTCGGACCAGGCCCTGGCCATGCGGGTCTCGGTGGCCGCGCGCTGCGACGGCTCGGCGCAGGCCACCGCGTCGTAGGTGGCCAGGATCTGGCGTACGCCGGCCGCGTCGTTGCCGAGGACGTCGCGCGCGAGCGCGGTTGCCGCAGGGAGCAACTCATCGTGCGCCACCACGTGATTGACCAGCCCCCACTGGAGCGCGGTCCGGGCATCGAGGAAGTTACCCGTGGAGGAGAGCTCCCGCGCCCGCCGCAGGCCGACGGCCTCGGGCAGCAGCACGGTCAGGCCCCAGCCCGGCATCACCCCGACGCGGCTGTGTGTGTCCGCGAAGCGGGCGCGTTCCGAGGCCACGAGGAAATCGCAGTTCAGCGCCAGTTCGAAGCCACCCGTGACCGCGACACCGTTGACCGCACCGATCACCGGCTTGCCGAGAGGCGCCCAGGGTCTCATCGGTTGGTCCGGATCGGCCGCGGCGCCCGTCAGCGCCGCGACGTCTGCCTCTCCGCCGCCGAGTTCCTTCAGGTCGAGTCCGGCACAGAAGGCCGGGTCCGCACCGGTCAGGACGACGACGCCGACCGAGTCGTCCGCGGCCAGGTCGGCCATGGCCTTGCGCAGCGCGCCGCGCAACGCAGCATTGAGCGCGTTTCGAGCGGCCGGTCGGTTCATCGTGACGACGGCGAGTCCTTCGTCACGCTCGATGAGCAGGACGGATTCGGTCATTCGGTCTCCAGGCGTTGTGCCGACAAGCCAGTGAGTTTAATCGGTCCTGCGCGGGCGGCCGGTGTAGGACGCGTCGCCTAGGCTGCGCGTGCAATTGCCGCGCCGGTGGGCGATCGGCATGCTGCGTGACGTCCATGACGAACGGAGCTCTCCAGCATGAAACGCCACACGGTCGGTCGCCTCGCGGGCCAGGGAATGACCGAATACATCATCATCGTCGCACTCATCGCGATCGCCGCCATCGGCACCTATTCGCTTCTCGGACAGACCGTACGCACCCAGACCGCCGGTCTGGCGCTCGAGATCGCCGGGCAATCCGCGCAGCCGGCCATCACGAGCGCGGGCACCGCGGCTGCGCAGTCGCAGACCAACGCCATCCAGCGCAAGGGTCTCGACAACTACGAAGCCAACAACCACTGACATGCGCACGGGCGGCCGCCGCGGACTACGCAGCGCGCAGCAGGGCGTCGCCCTGGTGCTCGCCATCGCGTTCGCCGCCCTCGGAGGCGCCGCGCTCTACTGGGTCTACGACGTGGGCGCCACGGTACGCGCGAAGACGCGTCTTACCAATGCCGTGGATGCCGCGGCTTACAGCGCCGCGCTCTGGCGTGCCCGGGCGATGAACTTCATCGCCTACAGCAACCGGGCCATCATCGCGCAGGAAGTCGCAGTCGCGCAGGCGCTCACCCGTCAGTCGTGGGCCGCTTACTTCGATGCTTTCGCGGGCCGCGCGGAAGAGCTCACGCGGATCTACCCACCTGTCGGCCGGATCACCGCGGGCGTTCACGAAGTCGCCCGGGCGGCCCGGGAAGCGACCGACGCTGCGTCGGCAGCGGAAATCGCACTTCGTGACGCCTCCCAGTCTGGCTACAAGAGTCTCCTGCTGCGGAGTCAGAGCCTGGTTCGCCAGGCCGCGGGGCCGTTCGCGGCCGGGGCGGTGGCGCTGGAGGTCGTCAAGGCCACGGATTCACGATACTTCGCTTTCGCGTTGAGCGACGACGGTGCCTATCGCCATCTGGTACGTCCATGGGACAGCGCATCGGACCGCGAGCGCCTGAAGACGGTCGTCGAGCGCTCTCTCGATCCCTACACCCGCCATCGTGGCCACGACCAGTGGCTGCCGCTGCCAGCACCGTGTCTGCCGGCCAG
>JAUIAI010000470.1 GCA_030425615.1 Gammaproteobacteria bacterium | reverse complement strand
CGCGTGGAATCGTCCGTGGACGAGA
Source organism: Gammaproteobacteria bacterium (assembly GCA_030425615.1). Lineage (GTDB taxonomy): Bacteria > Pseudomonadota > Gammaproteobacteria > Burkholderiales > Burkholderiaceae_E > JAUIAI01. Next base: position 3,718 of record JAUIAI010000470.1, on the reverse strand, counting down.
TCGACGACGCCCGCGGCGAAGAGGCCCGCGCGGAGGTCGCGCACCTGACCGAGTTGCTCGCGGTCCGTCGTGAGGAACTCGTTCCGCTGCTCACCCCCCCTGGCCGCGTTCAGGCCCGGCGTCGACGCATCGGCGAGCGAGGCTTCGAGGTGTCCTGGCGACTCGCGAGCGGGGCGCGCTGGACGATGATCGGCGTGCTCGGTGACCAGACCACGACGGGTTTCACCCGACCGGCCGGCGAGCTCGTGTTCTCGAGCCGACCAGACGACGCGGGCGATCTCTCGCGTGGCCAACTCGCCGGCTGGACAGTGGCGGTCTTTCGCTCGGCACGGCAGCGGAGGAACGCGCATGCAGACTGAGCAGGGCATCGCCCGGCCCGCGGGCGCGCGGGCCACCTGCCGCGTGCAGTTGCGCAATGGTATGGACTTCGCCACGGTGGCCGAGCGCGTCGACTACTGGCACGCCCTGGGCATCACGCACCTCTATCTGTCGCCGATCTTCACCGCCGCACCGGACTCCGAACACGGCTACGACACGGTCGACCCCAACGAGATCGATCCGGTCCTGGGTGGCGAAGGCGGGTTTCGAGCCCTCTGCGACCGACTGCGCGAGTCAGGCATGGGACTGCTGCTGGACATCGTGCCCAACCATCTGGGAATCGGCGCCGCCAACCCGGCCTGGACCGGGATGCTTCGCGAGGGCGTGACCGCGCCCGGCGCGGCCTGGTTCGACGTCGACTGGGAGGCCCTGGCCGGTGGAACGCCCGGCATGATCCTGCTCCCCGTTCTCGACCGGCCATGGCGCCAGGCGATCGAAGACGGCCTGATTTCGATCGACACACGGGCGGGCGTCGCGCGGGTCTACGACCACGAGCTGCCGCTGGCGCCCGGCAGTGGCCAGGGCGCGATCGAGGACGTACTGGCCCGCCAGTACTGGCGGCTCGCGCACTGGCGCGTGGGCAACCGGCTGCTCAACTGGCGGCGATTCTTCGACATCACGACGCTGGCCGGTATCCGCCAGCAGGACCCTGCCGTATTCGAGGCCACCCACCGCAAGGTATTCGAGCTGCTCTCGGTCGACGTCGTCCAGGGCCTGCGTATCGACCACGTGGACGGCCTGGCCAACCCCGGAGCCTACCTGCGCCGGCTCGATGCGGCCTGGCGCGAACGCCGCGACGACGAGCCCTGGATCGTCGTGGAGAAGATCCTGGCGCCCGCCGAGCGCCTGCCGCACACCTGGCCCGTCGCCGGCAGTACGGGTTACGAGACGCTGTCGAGGATGACAGCCGTGCTCGTGGATCCGGACGGACTCGGCCCCATGAATGCGCTCTGGCGGGCGTGCGGGGGCGCGGCCGGCAGGATTGACGAATCTCTGGCCGCAGCCAAGCGCGAGGTGCTGACGAACCAGCTGCGCGCGGAACTCGAACGGCTCTGCATGCGCCTCGTGCGCCTACCCGTACTGGACGCGGACCCTGCCGACGTGCGCGAGGCGCTGATCCGCATGATCGTCGCCACCGACCGGTATCGCGCCTACGGCAACGAACAACCCCTGGCCTTCGACGAGGCGCTCGAACGCGCCGGGCTCGGAGACCTTCCGCCGCCGGGACTCACAGAGCACCTGCGCGCCGCGATGCCGGCCGGCGGCACGCTGCGGACCGCCTTCGAGCAACTCTCGGCTCCGGCCATGGCCAAGGCGCTCGAAGACACTGTGTTCTATCGCCACACTCCGGCACTCGTGCTCAACGAGGTCGGCAGCGAACCAGGTCGGGCGCCCGACGGCAAGGCAGCCCTGCACGAGGCCTTCTCGGACCGTGATGCGACGCGTCCCGGCGCTCTCGTCACCACGGCCACACACGATACCAAGCGCGGAGAAGACGCCCGTGCGCGTCTTGCCCTCATCACCCATCCGCACGCGGACTGGCCGAACGAGTTCGCCGCGTGGATGCGTCTGGCGAACCGGCACCGGACGAGTGCACGGTGATGTTCCTGCTGCAATCCCTGTTCGCCGCCTGGCCGAGACCCGATGACGCGGACGACGATCTCGCCGCGTTTCGCGCACGCTTCGACGAGTTCGCCGTCAAGGCCTTGCGCGAATCCAAGACACGGACGAGCTGGCTCGACGCCGACGAGGACTACGAACAAGCGGTGCTCGCGTTCGTACACGCACTGCTCGCCGACGACGATTTCCGCGCCCGGGTGACCCGCTATCTGGACAGGCACGAGGGCGGATTCCGCGATCTCTCGCTCGCGCAGCTGACCCTGAAGCTCACGCTGCCCGGTGTCGCCGACGTGTATCACGGTACGGAAGCGTTCGATTGTTCTATGGTGGACCCGGACAACCGGCGCCCCGTCGACGCGACCCGACTGCGCGGCTGGCTCGAGGCGGGCGACCGGGACTGGCAGGGCCCTTCGATCAAGCAGATGCTGATGCGGCGGCTGCTGCGGGTGCGCGGCGAACTCCCGGGCCTGTTCGCGCGCGGGCAATACGCGCCGGCGGCCCTCGGTCGTGGCAACCCGCCCGTGTTCGCGTTCACGCGCCGGGTGGACGGCGCTGCGATGGCCGTCGCGGTCGTCAACCGGTACCAGGATCCGGGAACCCGGCTCGCACTGCTGGAGCAGGCGCACATCGGGGAGCCGCCGGAAGACTGCGGCGCCGGGTGGCGCCCCGTGCACGAGCCGTGCGAACGCACGGTGGCGAGGATCGATCTGGCCGAGTGGCTCGCGGACCGCCCCGTGGCGGTGTTCGTGGCCGGTCAGGAACGCCCGCAGGGCGGCGCTACCGGAGACTAGCCTCCCCCGACCCCGAGTTCGTCCGCCATCGCCTCGCGCATGAGGAACTTCTGCGGCTTGCCCGTGACGGTCATGGGCAGCTCATCCTTGAAGCGCACGTAGCGGGGAATCTTGTAATGAGCGATCTGGCCTCGACAGAACTCGCGGATCGCCTCTTCCGAGGCCGAGGCGCCCGGCTTGAGAATGATCCAGGCCGCGAGCTCTTCGCCGTACTTGTCGTCCGGCACGCCGATCACCGCCACGTCGGCGGGTGCCCAGCCGGTGCGCGCCAAGGCGCGGAGCCAGAATTCACTGTCCGTCTTCAGCGCCCGGATATCCGAGAAACCCAGCAGCTGGCTGAAGAGCGGCGCGCCGTGCATATCGCCCAGACCGAGGATACGCAGCTTGTGCAGGATGCCCGTGAGCGGATTGTTGCTGGTGATGTAGAGCTGGAAGCCGGCAGCCTTCAGGCGTTCCATCATCGGCACCAGCTCCGGCGTGGTCGGCCCCAGGAACTCCACCTCCCGATGATACGCAAAGTCCCAGAATGCAACGGGATCCAGCTCGAGGGCGACGATGAATTCGGCCCACTCCCAGAACATATCCTTCTCGCGCAGACGGTTCATGCGCGACTTGATCTCGGTGGCCGGGAGGCGATTCTGGATCGCCATCTCCTCGAGGATATGGAAGAGATTGTACGGCCCGATCGTGTTCGGCGCGCCGGGCCGTCGGGTGAGCAAGGTGCCGTCCATATCGAAAAACAGCGCGCGGATCGGAGTGGTGGCGGAGTCGGTCATACGGCCAGCCCTCGCTCTTTCGCGGCGTCTCGCAGGAAGACGCCGAGTCCCGGTGCCAGCGGCCGCCGCAGCAGCTCCGCCGGCGCGATGAACTCGGCCCAGACCACCTCGCGGCCATCGATGGTCACCGCAGGCTCCGGCCCCTGCCAGTCG
>JAUIAI010000469.1 GCA_030425615.1 Gammaproteobacteria bacterium | reverse complement strand
CGGACTGCGCCGTCATCGAGACACTGGCCGATCACGGCCAGTGCCTGGACGATCACTGAGCGGCGCGATCAGCCGTCGCGCGCCTGCTGGTAAAGGGGCATGACCACGTCTGCGTAGCGTTGCAGCTCCTGGATGCGCTCGTCGTGCGGCGGGTGCGTGGACAGGAACTTCGGAGGATTCCCACCCGAGACCTCGCTCATCTTGCGCCAGAGCGAGACGGCGGCGCGCGGATCGTAGCCGGCACGGGCGGCCAGTTCGATGCCCATGCGGTCCGCCTCGGACTCCTGTGTACGCGAGTTGGGCAGATTGAAGGTGAGGTTCAGGGTCATGTCCGCCAGCTTCGCCACGTCCTGCGAAGCGCCGGTGGCGGCGCCGATGACGCCGATGGCCAGTTGCTGGGTCGCGGCGCGCGACGCCCGCTCACGCCCGTGCTCGCGAAGGGCGTGCGCCATTTCATGGCCCAGGATCGCCGCCAGTTCCGCGTCGGAAAGATCCAGCTTGTCGATGATGCCGGTGTAGACGGCCATCTTCCCTCCGGGCATCGCCCAGGCGTTGACCTCTTCGGAGCTGATGACATGGATCTCCCAGTCCCATCCGGGCGCCTCTTCGCGAAAGACGGCGGTCGCGGGAATCAGATCCTGCGTGATCCGACGGACCCGCTGCAAGGCCTGCTCGTCGGTGTCCAGCCTTCCTTCCTGGCGGGCCTTCGCCAGCACCTCCTGATAGGCCTGCTCGGCGCCCTGGCGAAGCTGCTCGGCCGGGACGAGCGACGAGAAGCGCTGTTCGCGTTCGATCCCGACGGTCCCCTGCTGGGTCGTGCTGGTCGTGGAGCAGGCTGCCAGGGCGGCGGTGCACAGTGCCAGCAGCGAGTTGCGCAGCCAGGCGGGGATGATCAGAAGATCTGGCTTGGTAGTCATGGGCACTCCGGGTCCGATGCCGCGCGGCGGCGTCGGAACTGCGTGCGCAAGGAGCGTACCCGGCCCCACCGGCGGCGCCCGCGCATGTGCCGGGCTCGCCGGCCGTCCCGGCGGCTTAGAATTCCCCGCTTTGCGCAACGAAGGTGGTGATGGCGGTCGAGAACCCAGACGAGCGGGCCGGGATGCCGGGCCCGGCAACCGCACGGGAATGGCAGGCAGGGGCGCCCGGGCCCCTGGACGGCGTGCGCGTGCTGGACCTGTCACGGCTCGTCGCCGGCAACATCGTTTCCCATGGACTCGCCGATTTCGGTGCCGAGGTGATCAAGGTTGAGGCGCCGGGCCGCGGCGACGATCTGCGCGCCTGGAAGGTCGCCGGGGTGTCCGCCTACTGGAAGGTCTATGCGCGCAACAAGAAGAGCGTCACGCTCGATTATCGTGGCGACGAGGGCAGGGCGCTGCTGCTCGAACTGGTCCGGGGCGCACAGATCCTGATCGAGAACTTCGTGCCGGGGCGGCTGGAGAAGATGGGCCTGTCGCCCGAAGTGCTCCACGAGGCGAACCCGGCTCTGGTGATCGTTCGCGTGTCCGGCTGGGGGCAGACCGGGCCGTGGGCGTCCCGGCCAGGCTTCGGCTCGCTGGTGGAGGCCGCGAGCGGCTTTGCCGCGATGAACGGCTTCCCGGACCGTCCGCCCGTGCTGCCGCCGCTCGCCCTGGCCGACATGATTGCGGGTTTGCAGGGCACCTCGGCGGCGATGATCGCGCTGCGTCACGTCGAAGTGAACGGCGGCCGTGGTCAGGTGGTGGACCTCTCGCTGTTCGAGCCGATCCATTCGATTCTCGGTCCGGAGGCGGCCATCCTCGCGCTGACCGGCCGGCCCACCCTCCGGCAGGGTAGCCTGGCACCGAACACCGCGCCCCGCAACGTGTACGAGTGCAGCGACGGACGCTTCGTGGCCTTGTCGGCCTCGATGCAGTCCATGGCCGAGCGCCTGTTCGAGATGATGGGCCGCCCGGAACTGATCGAGGATCCGCGCTTCGCCACCAACACCGACCGCGTCGCCAACAACGCGGCCATCGATGCGATCGTCGCGGAATACATCAGGGGCTACACGCAGGCCGAGATCCTGGAACGCTGCGAGGCGGCGGGCGTCACCATCGGCCCGGTGCTCGATTCGGCCGATCTGCGCGACCACCCCTACGCGCACGGCCGCGGTGTGATCGTCGAGTTGCCTGACGAAGAGGCCGGCCGGTTGCCGATGCACGATGTCGTGCCGCGGCTCGGTGAATCGCCGGGCGCGCTGCGCTCGCCCGCGCCGTCGCTCGGCCAGCACAACGCCGAGATCTACGGCGCGCTCGGCATCGACGACGGACGCCTTGCGGAACTGGCGGCCCGCGGTGTGATCTGAGCCGGCGCCGCGGCCGTCTGCCGGGGCCGCGGCCGTCAGCCGGGAGGGCGCGGCAGCGTGGGCAGCGCCCGTGCGAAAGCCTGCTCGAAGACCGTCATCTCGTCTTCCCGTCCGACGCCGATGCGCACGCACCGGTTCAAAGGGGCCACGCCCGGCATCCGGATGAAGACGTCGGCCGCCGCCAGCGACTCGAGCATGGCGCGGGCCCGCTCCACGCCGCCGAGGTCCACGGTCACGAAGTTGGTCGCCGAGGGCAGGCTCGTCAGGCCCAGACCGGCCGCGAAGTCCGCGATCCGACGGCGCCCGTCTGCCACCGCCGACTGCACCCCCGCCAGGAAGGCCTGATCGCCCAGCGCGGCCATGGCCCCTGCCTGGGCCAGCCGTGAGACGCCGAAATGGTTGCGGATCTTGTTCAGCCCGGTAATGAGGTCACGGTGGCCGATCGCGTAACCGATCCGCGCTCCGGCCATGCCGTAGGCCTTGGAGAACGTGCGCAGCCGCAGTACCCGCGGATCGTCGGTGTCCATCGCCGGCAGGACACCCGCCGGCGCGAACTCGCCGTACGCCTCGTCCAGCAGCAGGAGGGTGTTGCCGGGAAGGCGGTCGATGAAGTCCTGCAGCCGCGAGGCATCGTGCCAGGTGCCCATCGGATTGTCAGGATTGGCGACGTATACGAGCGGTGCGCCGGTCTCGGCCTGCCGTTCGGCGAGCGCGTCGAGATCCTCGAGATCGTCGCGATACGGTACGGGGTGCAGCAGGCCGCCGCTGCCGGCGACGTGATAGTTGAAGGTCGGGTAGGCGCCCAGCGACGTGACCACCGGCGTGTCGAGCATCACCGTCATCCGCACGGCGAGTCCGAGCAGGGAGTCGATGCCGGCGTCGACGCAGATCTCGTCGGCGCGAACGCCGTGGTGCCCGGCCAGCGCCTGACGCAGGTCGTGGACCTCGGGGTCCCCGTACCAGGAGATTCGCATCGCCGCGTCGTGCATCGCGGCCAGCGCCGCGGGAGAAGCTCCGAACGCGCTCTCGTTGGCACCGATCCGCGCGCGGAACGGCGCGTTCCGGGCCCGCTCGAGCGCCTCCGGACCGACGAAGGGGATCGATGCCGGCAGCGAGGCCACGAGCGGGGTGAAGGGGATCTCGGGATGGCCGTCGGTGCGTTGCGGCCGGGTGCCGCGTGCCTCGGCGGCGATCGCGTTGGCGTGCGGCGTCGCGGCTGTGGACTCGGGGTTCATGTGGGTCAGGACAGGGGTGCGTCTGCCGCGTCCGGAAGCCGGCGCTGCACGACTCGGGGACGACGGGGGAGCGAAAGTGTAATGCAGCCCGCGCGCCCGATCACGGAATCGTCAAACTGATGTCATAAAGTGCGCAATGCCGGCCTCGGGGGAGTTCGGCGCGCCAAGCCCGTTTCGCAGCGGAGGAAC
>JAUIAI010000468.1 GCA_030425615.1 Gammaproteobacteria bacterium | reverse complement strand
GGATCGATCTCGACAACCGGTGCGGTGCTCATCAAAGCGCCCTCCTTCCCGGCGGGTCCGTGACCCGCCTCCGACACTGGAATTGTGCCCGATGCCAGACACCCTGCACGCCATCTCGCTCGACCTCGACGATACCCTCTGGCCAATGCGGCCCGTGCTCGTCGCCGCCGAGGCCGCGCTGGCGGACTGGCTCGCCGAACATGCCCCCGCCACTGCTCAGATCATCGGCAGCGACTGGCGCAGGCACCGGCGGACCGAACTGCTGCGGCGCCACCCCGACAAGGCGCACGACGTCACCTGGCTGCGGCTGCAGATGATCGAGGACGCACTCACCGAGGCCGGTGAACCGCGGGACCTCGCCGGCCCCGCGTTCGAGGCCTTCTATGCCGCTCGGCAGGCTGTCCAGCTCTACCCCGACGTACGCCCCGTGCTGCGGCGCTGGGCCGGCCGCTATCGAATGATCGCGATCACCAACGGCAATGCCGACATCCGACGAATCGGCCTGGGCGATCTGTTCGACGTGACCGTGGGCGCCCATGAGGTCGGCGCCGCCAAGCCGGACCCGCGCATCTTCGCCCTGGCCTGCGAGAAGGCCGGCGTGCGCCCGGATCAGGTGCTACATGTGGGAGACGACATCGATCGCGACGTCCGCGGTGCGCGCGTGGCCGGAATGCGGGCCGCCTGGGTTCGGCGCCCGGATCTTCCCGAGCCGCAGTGGCCAGACGGCCGGGCGCCGATGGAGCATCGGTTCGAAGGACTCGAGGCGCTCGAGCGCGCGTTGGAGAGTTCTTGGTCGCACTTGAGAAACCCACACGCTGATCGTCCGTCATCCGACCCGCAACCGAAGACCCGCTCTGCCCCATGATCTCTCACGTTTTCGTAGGCGTCACGGATTTCGATCGAGTTTCGCCGCGCAGAGCCGGGCGGCGGTCAGAAAGACATACGAAACGGCGCTGCGATGTGGTGGTTCCAGTGAAGGGCTGCCGGGGCTACGTCCGGAATATCACGATAACTACTACGGCGCGTCTTTCCGGGATCCCGACGGAAACATGCTGTGCGTCGTCTGTCACGCGCCGGACGACGGACACGCGTGAACGCGGAAGCGGCCCCGCCGGGGCGGGGCCGCATGGCTTCGGTTTACGGTCCTACGTAGAGATCTTTGAACAGCAGTTGCAGTCCCTCGGGCGTCATGGCATCACCCTTCATCATCTTCGCGCCGTCGGGCATCCCCTTCATCGCTTCCATCTTCTTGTCGAACGCCATCGACATCGCGGCGAGGAACTCGGCCTTGTTCACCATGCCGTCCTTGTTCGAATCGGCCATCTTCATGAGCCAGTCGAAGTTGTACACCTCCTGCGCGGACGAAGTCATGGGAGACAGGGCGAGAACCAGGCCGACGGCCGAAGCACTCGAAACGGAAACGATTTTCTTGATGATCATATTGACTCCTGAATGATCGATTGGCTTTGTTTGCCTTTTGATGATGCGGCTCTCTCCGAGAGCCACCTGACCGCATTGCGCGGCCAGCATTGAGTCATTGACGGATAAGATTTTTTACATCGCGATACAGTTACGAACGGATCACGCCCCGATAACTCGTTTCCCACCTTGCGACCGTCGACAGGAGAGCCCCCCGCCGACCCGCCGGCAAACCAGACCCGGCTAACGAGAGGCGTTCCCCGGACCTCCAGCGAGGCAGGCGCTGATGCACACTTTCGAACCCGACCCGGCAAGGCCCGACGTACACGTCTGGAAGCAGTCCAATGCGCGTGCCACCGGAGCGGGGATCACGGCGGTCCTGCTTGCCCTCCTTGCGACGGGCGGCCTCGTGGCAATGACCGGAGCGCTTTTCGCCGCATCCGGCCCGCTGCAAAAGAGCGTGATGTTCCTGATCCTTTGCTTGCTGACGGTCTCACTGGCTTCGCTCGCGCGGCTCTGCTGGCGTCAGGCCCGTGGGCAGTTCGGGCTGCGCATCGAACTGCATCCCCATGCCATCGTGCTCGCTCTGCCCGCAGACCGCTCACTCGTGCATCATCCGGACGCCGAGCAGCGGCGTCTCGATTCGGTCGAGATCACACGGGTACTGACTCGCGAGGAGGCCTTTGCGGCCCAGTGGATGGCCATGCTGCAGCGAACCTACTGGCTCGAACTCGCGCAAGGCGGGTGGATCCTGCTGTTCGAGGATCGCGCGCTGCAGACGGACCACCCGACCCGCAGCCTGATGCCCGTCGCGGAAGCGATCGCCGGGCATCTGGTCGTACCGCTCGAGGCCTTGCCCGCCGTGGAGGGCCGAGGCGGGGTGCTGGGCGCCTGGTGGACGGCGGCACCCGCCGTGGATGCCCCGGCGATCGCGCCCGACCGCCGCGCCGCGCTGATCCGACGCATTGCCCTCACCGGATTTGCATCGGTCATCGCGCTGGCCGTGGTTGTTCTTTCGATGCTCACGGGTTGATCGCAGGCAACCCCGGGCTCCCGCCGTGCAGGCGGGCGAGCGAATCGATCGGATGTATCGGCGTCGGGATACGGTATCCGGCGTGCCGCGACAGTGCAGACATGTTTCCCGCGCAGGATCGCCGGACCTAGTGTGCCGTTTCATACTGGTTTCGGACGGGCCCGGCAGTCCACGCCCAAGCGAAAGCGCCGGCCCGAAGGCCGGCGCTGACGCCTACGAACCGGGGTAGCCGCTCAGTACAGAGCCACCGGATTGATGATCATCTGCACAGTGCCCCTGATACGCGCCTGGCCCAGCACGAACATGAACTCGTTGACCCCCTCCTTGGCGAGCGGCCCCGTGTTCATGGTCTCCAGGATGTAGATGCCATTCTCCTTGAGGAGAATGACGTGGCCAAAGAACGGGCGACCGTCCTTCTGCGGAGGCACGGGCTCGAGCCCCCAGGTGTCGGCGCCCACGGCCATCACGTTCTTGCCGGCCAGCCAGGTGGCACCCTCCTCGCCCAGACCGGGCTCGCCGCTCACCCAGGCCTTGGGGTCGGCCTTGAGCATGGCGTCGGTCCAGCCGGTGTGGAACAGCACGACGTCGCCCTCACGGATCTCGACCCCCTGGGCCTTGGCGGCGGCCTGGATGTCGTCTTCGTTGAAGTACTTGCCGGCGGGCAGATGGTCCATGCCGAAATGCTTGGCCATGTCGATGAGAACACCACGCCCGACCAGCGGCGGGATGTTGTGCACGCCGAGCTTCTTCAGGCCCGTGATGGCGGCGAAATCTTTCTCGTCGTTGCAGTTGTAGTACATGCCGGCCTGGCCAAGATGCCCCAGACCGTCGATCTGGGGACCGATGCCGACCCAGGTCTGCAGGACGTCGTCGTTGTAGCTGCCGTCGTATCCGAACAGACGCGCGCCGCCCTGCTGGTTGGGCTGGACGACCTGCAGGCTGAGGCTGCGCGGTGCGAATGCGGGCGTGGTGTTGTCGATGACGATGCCCAGCGGGTGCGACTTGCCCTGCTTGACGAGTTCGAGCGCGGCCTTGGTGCGCTCCGGCGTGACGAGGTTGGCCGAGCCGATCTCGTCGTTGGCGCCCCATTTCGAGGGTTTGCAGTCCTGCGCCGATGCCGAGCCCAGGGTGATCGTGCCGGCGAGCGCGGCAACGGCGATCCAGACACGCGAATGTGTTCGCATAGAGTCTCTCCTCTCTGATTATGGATGGCGACCGTGAACTCGGCGCCGGCCCCGATCATCGTCGCTGCGCGGACAAATTGCAAGTCGGCTCCCGACGCGACGAATACTCCCG
>JAUIAI010000467.1 GCA_030425615.1 Gammaproteobacteria bacterium | reverse complement strand
GATGTCGAACCGGTTGCAGACCACCTGCAGCGCAATGGCCAGCATGAGCACGATGACCGCGCCCGCGAACAGGTTCAACAGGCCATTCGACAGGCGCTCGACGACAACCGCGCGCATCCGTACCTCCTCCTCACGAAGCAGAGTAACGGAAACTGTCTCCATTTGGAAGTAATTGACCGGGCTGGCGGCCAGCGGATCCCAGTGCTATAAGACCCCGGAACCCTGACACCCCGCCATGGACCTGATCGACATCCTCGATGCCGTACCGATCCCGATCGCCTATCGGATCGCCTTCATCACGAACTTCTATCGCGAACCTCTGCTTCGCCGCATGGAGCGCGAGCACGGCATCATCCGGCCCGAATGGACCGTGTTGATCTGCCTGATCTTCAGGGACGGTATCTGCGCGCGCGACATCTGCGCGATCACGGAGCAGCCCTCCAATACCGTGAGCCGCGCCGTGGCCTCCCTGGAGAGCAAGGGTCTGGTGCGAAGTTGCCCGGACAGCGCCGACGGGCGCAGGCGAAACCTGAGCATCACCCGCGCGGGCCGGGCCTTGCACGACCGCGTCATGGCGCCATTCGTGCAGGCGGAGGAGGAGATGACCCGCTCGCTGACGTCTGCCGAGAAAGCTCAGCTCGTCCGCTTGCTCGACAAGATCGCACGGGATACGCCCCGATGGCAGGGTCGGCCCCCCTATCGTGAGGTGGATTGAACGGCTATCGACGCCATGTCTCCGGGCAGCTCGCGTCAATCCCGGCTCGAAAGCCCATCGCGAAAGCGCGCGACCCATTGCTCGGCCTGGACTCTGCCGCCGGCCGGAACGGGTATGGCGACGACACGGGTCGTGCTGCCTCGGCCGGTGCTGACGTGGAAATGGAAATCCAGGGTCGGCGGGTCTCCGTCGCCGAGCGCGGCGTGGGTCAGGTGCTGACCGACGGAGCGCCAGGGCCAGTACTGCCCGGTGATGTAGAAGCCCTCGGGGCCGAGGACGGCCTCGGGTGGTTCGCGATCCATGAGGCGCAGTGAAACGGTGTTGAACCAGGCGATGCCTGCTGCGAGTAGCCAGCCCAGCGCCGCGCCGGCCACGAGCGGAATCAGGTAGTTCAGGAGCAGCGATCCCGCGATCGGGTTGCCGTCGCTGTGCAGCAGGATGGCGAAGATGACTCCCGAGACCGCCAGTGCGGGTGTCAGGATCCAGTGAATCCGCCGGGTCTCCTGCTGCATGTGCTGCCGGTACGGCGCCCACTCCGCGGGCGAGTAGCGCCAGTGCAGCAGGTATTCGCCGCGCTCCATGCGCCGGAGCTGGCGTGCCCATGAACGGCCGAGCAGGGTGATGCCGAATGCCATCAGGCCCAGGAAGAACGCCTGGATCGCGACGACGATCGCCAGGCCCCGGCCCACTTCGCCGAAGGGCACGGCCAGCAGCGCGGCCACGCCCAGAGCCGCCATGGCCCTGAGGCAGCCGCGGGCCTGAGCCTGGTGGGGCAGGGGCCGCGGGCCGCCCGGCAGGGGCGCCTCAGGGCTCATGCCTCATTGCGCGGTCTCCATGTATTCCTGGTCGATGCTCGGCAGCGGCTGGTCCCGTATCGCCGCTTCGAAGGCGGCCAGGCGCTTGTAGATGGACATGAGTTCCACGATGGTGGTCCACGAGTTGATCAGGTACTGGAAGGAGTTCTCCACCTGGCTGAACGCGCGGATGATCTGTTGCATGACGCCCAGGGTGAAACCGGCCGCGACGATGGTCGGCGCAAGCGCGATGTAGGGCACCAGCACGCCGACCTGCAGGTACGCATAGCGCACCACGTTGAAATAGAGGTAGTTGAAGTACAGCCGGAAGTAGTTCTGGCGCACGTCGTCGAACAGCTCGCGCACGGTGGGTGGCTGGGCGCGCTCGGGCCTGTCTTCGCCGTAGACGAGCTCCTTGCGGTAGGCGGCTTCGACCCGCTGGTTGCGGAACTCCAGGCCCGGCAGCCTGATGCCCGCGAGCGCGAGCAGCCCGGTTCCGAAGATGGACCAGACGATGGCCACGAACACCAGCGCCTGCGGCACCTCGCCGATGAAGGGCAGCGCCTTCACGTAGGCGCTCAGTCCCCACAGGATGGGAAGGAACGCGATGAGGGTCATGACGGCGCGGACGAGCGATACGCCCAGTCCCTCCATGATGGAGGCGAAGCGCATGGTGTCTTCCTGGACCCGCTGCGAGGCGCCCTCGATGTGCCGCACCCGGTCCCACATCGACATGTAGTAGTTGTTCATGGCCGTGCGCCAGCGGAACACGTAGTGACTGACGAAGAAGTTGATCAGCACTACCACCGTGATGTAGGTCAGGGCGATCTTGCCGAAGGTGAGCAGCTGCGCGTAGTAGTCGGGCAGGGTCACGCTGTTCGGGTTGCCCAGCGCGTTCTGGATCATGTCGTAGAAGGTGCCGAACCACGCGTTGATCATGACGTCGAGCTGCACCTGGAACCAGGTGACGAAGATGATCACGGCCGAGCCTGCCACGGACCACCACCGCCATCGGTGCGGGGCGAACATCATCCAGAAGCCCACGAACAGCGCGTAGCAGATCGCGGTGTACTGATAGAACCAGAAGCTGTCGGCGCTCTGCGTGGCCAGCTCGGCCGGCGTCCGCTCACGGGTCTGCTCGGCGCGGCGCGCGGCGGCGGCTTCGGCGGCATTGGCCGGTGCCTCCCCGGCTGCCTCGCCGCCTGCCGTCGCATCGGTCGCGACCGCCTCCGGATAGCCGAAGCCGAACAGCCCGCCCACGGACAGCTGCGGGCCCAGGTGCTGGGCCAGCGTGAACCAGACGATCACGCAGCCCAGCGCCCAGATCGCGAACGAGGCGAAGAACGCACGGGGGTTGGGAAAGAAGGATTGGAACACGCGGTGTCTCCTGGCGACGGCGGCGGACGGCATGTGAGCGGGCTGACCGGGAGCCGGTCGGGGAAGGCATCGGTCCGGAGCCCGAATGCACCGGGAACGGGCACCGGCCGACACGACGCCGGTACGCGAACGCGTGCCGGCGCGACCCGGGGGAAACCGCGATTATGGCAATGCAGACCGCCCCCGGGCCGGTATTCCCGGCGCGGGGGCGGTCTGCATTGCCCAGTGTGTTGCGCGCGCGCCGCTCGCGCGGCGGCAAGGGAAGACGTCAGTCCTCGCGCCAGAGGATGTCTTCGCCGACGTCCTTGATGTCGGTCTTGCCGCAGAAGGCCATCGAGATGTCGAGTTCCTTGTGCAGGATCTCCAGGCAGCGGGTGACGCCCTGTTCCCCCATGGCCCCGAGCCCGTACAGGAACGGGCGGCCGATGTAGGTGCCCTTGGCGCCCAGCGCGACGGCCCGCAGGATGTCCTGGCCACCGCGGATGCCTCCGTCCAGGTGGACCTCGATCCGGTCGCCCACGGCCCGCACGATCGACGGCAGCGCGGCGATGCTGGAGGGCGCGCCGTCGAGCTGGCGCCCGCCGTGGTTGGAAACGATGATGGCGTCGGCCCCGGTGTCCACGGCGCGGCTCGCGTCTTCGGCGTCCAGGATGCCCTTCAGGATGATCTTGCCGCCCCAGGCGTCCTTGATCCAGCCGAGGTCGTCCCAGGTCAGGCGCGGGTCGAACTGCTGCGCGGTCCAGTCCGACAGCGACGCCATGTTGGTCACGCCCTTCACGTGACCGACGATGTTGCGGAACTCGCGGCGCTGGGTCTGCAGCATGCCCATGCACCAGCGTGGCTTGGTGGCCATGTTCAGCATGTTCTTCACGGTGA
>JAUIAI010000466.1 GCA_030425615.1 Gammaproteobacteria bacterium | reverse complement strand
CTGATCCTGCTCATTTATCCCGGCTACACCCATCGGCGCTGGCTGGGGCTGTTCGGCATGGGGCTGGTCGTTTCCGGGATGACCGACACCGCCCGGGTGCAGGGATTCCTGGACGTTTTCGGCCAGTGGGACCCGACGCTGGCGTTCGTGATGGGCGGCGCGATCGTCCCCATGGCGCTGGCCTGGCGGGTAGCCGCCAGGCGTGGCCACGCGATGCTCGGCGGGCCGCTGCCCGCCGCACCGTCCCATACGTTGGACATGCGACTGGCGGGCGGTGCGGCGATTTTCGGCGTCGGCTGGGGGCTCGTCGGTTTCTGTCCGGGTCCCGCGATCGCCTCGGTGGGCCTGTTCGACTGGCGCGCCGTGGTGTTCGTGGCCGCCATGGCCGTCGGCATGGCGGTCAGCGCGCGGCTACCGGCCGCGCATCCCGCGCGCACTTGATCCTTCTCCACTCGAAACCTCGGAAGACTCAGATGCAACCACGACGATTGACGGACGACATCCTGGTCAGCGGTCAGATCACCCCGGCCGTCGCCGCCCTGGCGGCCCAGGGGGTGCGCTCGATCATCAATAACCGTCCCGATGGGGAGGAAATGAGCCAGCCCTCGATCGCCAGCATCGAGCAGGCCGCGGCCGAGCAGGGCATCGCCTTCGTTTCCATCCCGTTCACGTCCGGCCGCCAGACGCTCGAGGACGTCGAGGCGTTCGCCCGCGCGCTGGACGAACTGGAGCGCCCGCTGTTCGTCTACTGCCGCTCCGGCATGCGTTCGAGTTCGATCTGGGCCATGGCCGAGGCGGGCCGGCGGCCGGTGGACGAGATCCTCGCGGCCGCCGCGAACGCCGGCTACGATCTGGCGCCCATGCGACCGGTCCTGGAAGCGCTGGCGGCGCGCGGCTGACGCGCCGCGCAGCCTCCCGCGCCGGAGTCCCCCGCGCCGTGTACGACGCGGGTCGTTCCGGTCAGATCTGGGTCACGCTCGCGATCGCGAAATCGGGTACGCCCACGGGGGAGATCGTGACCGGCGTCTGACGCCCGTCGGTCAGGCGGCTCACCTGTTCCGACACGAAGTAGTCGAGTCCCTTGTAGGTGATCCGCCCGGACCGGGTGAGATCCGCCTTGCCGCTCAGACCTTCGATCAGGGCCTTGGTGAAGGCACCGTTGCCCCAGGCGTCGTTCTCCTCCGAAAGCTGCCGCCCGGAGCTCGACGCGAAGACGATCACCCCGTTCTCGGACGCCGCGAGATTGTTGGCGAGCTTGGCCAGTTCACGGCTGGCCGTGCGGAAGTTGCCGAGCGCGTTGCCGGCATAGCAGGTGTCCACGAAGAACAGCGCCTTGCCCCGCATGCGTCCCAGGGTCGTCCGGATGGACTGTTCGGGCACGCTGGTTTCGGCGAGCTGCTCGTGACGACCCTCGTGCGGCATGAAGTAGTACTGGCCGTCGGGCGCGTTCACGCCGTGCCCGGCCATGAACAGCATGCCCACGTCTTCGGGGCCGACTTCGGAGGCCAGCCAGTCCAGGCCCTGCCGGATCGCCTCGCGCGTGGCCGTTCCATCGGTCAGAACGCGGGTCTGCACCTGGCTGTAGTAGCGGCCGCGCTGGGTCTCGACGGCGTGGACGAAATCACGCGCATCCTTGGCGGCGAGTCCGAGCTGGTACTGCTGGCGGGCGTATTCGCTGATTCCGATGGCCAGGACGAACAGACGCGGACCTGCGGCCCGGCCCGGGTCGCGAGCCGGCGGCGGTGCGATGACCGCCTGCGGGGCGCTCTCGACGACCGTGATCTGGCCGGGCGCGGCGGTCACGGGTTCGACGACCGCGGGTACCGCTGTCAGGGGCGCCGGCCGGGCAGGTTCGGGAGCGCCGATCTTGAAGCCGAGCGGTTCGGAGACGCCGTTGTCGTCCCGGGCGATGATCTGGATGACGGCGCCCGCGCGCGGAGCCGACAGCTCGGCGATCGCCCGCTCGCGGCCCGTGAACGAGGCCGGAAGGGCGACCTTCGCGTCCCGCGCAGGGCGTCCGTCGACCCGTACCTCCACTTCCGGCCGGCCCTTGGCCCGGATCGTGAAGGGGATCCGCACCGACTCGGCCCGGGGCAGAAGCTCGGTGAGTTCCACGGCCGACAGCACCGGCGGGAACTGGATGTTCCCTAGGTCCACGCGCGGAGGTTCGGCCGGCACCACGCCCGCCCCCGGGGCGGGTCCCTGCGGGGCGGGGGTCTGCGCCTGCGCCGGGGGCTGTGCCGCCGGTTCGCTCTGAACGGTGGTTGCCGGCGCAGCCGCGTCCGTCGCGGGGCTTCCGCCCGGTTGCACTGACGCCGTCGTGGCCGGCGCGGCGATGGCGAGTCCGAGCAGGTTGTCGATCACTTCCGGCCGGTTGTAGCGGTCCCGGAAGCGGTTCAGCGAGAAGAAATCGGCGACGGTTCCGTCTTCTCGGTTCACCGCCCAGCCCACGATGCGGTCGGCGCCGGCGCTCGCGTCGAAGCTGCCGCCCGGGGCGAACATGGCCCAGCGGCCGTCCGGCCGCGGCAGCAGGGTCAGTACGGGGCGGCCGTCGTCGATCCGCCACCAGCGGATCGTCCCGTCAGACATCGCGGTCAGCGCCAGCCGGTTGTCGCGCCGGACGTTGATCGCCAGGACCTCGGCATCGGTGGCGCTGCGCCAGCGGATGCCGCCGTCCGCATTGACCGCCATCAGCCCCTTGGAGGTGCCGAACAGGGCGTCGTCGCGATCGTGGAGGAAGGCGATGGAGCGGCCCACCTCGTCACCGGCCAGCGCGATGTCGGCCCCGTTGATCTTCGGCTGGCGCTCGTTCTCCCAGGTGGCGCCCCCGAAGAACCCGCGGCGCACGCGTGGCTCCGACAGTCCTTGCGGGAGCGGGCCGGTGCGGATCTCGCGGCGCGCCACGTCGAAGACGCTGAACGTGGCGCCGCGGTCGAACGAGAAGCCGATCAGCGAGGCGTCGTCGTTGATCCGCAGGTTGCGGGGTCCGCGCAGGTCGGCCAGCCGCGAGCCGGTGCTGCGCACGGCGCCCGATGTCAGGTCCACGCTGCCCCAGGTGCCGTCGAAAGCGGCGAAAACGGACGACCGGGGTCCCGTGGCGGCCAGATCCAGAATGGTGTTCGTGGCCAGCAGGTGCTCGCCGACGGGCCGTCCGTCGCGGGCGTCGAAGACGTGCAGGGCGTGTTCGCCCTCGCGGCGGTAGCCGGTGCCGGCCGCGAGGATCAGGCTGCCGTCGCCGCTGTATCCCACCGTCATCAGGTTGCCGGCCTCGAGCCGGCCGGCATCGAGCTCCAGCACGACGCGCCCGGTGGCGAGATCGAAGACCTCGGGCGAGGCGCGTCCCACGGGGTCGAAGTAGCCGGCCACCAGCCGTGCGCCGTCCGGGGAGAAGGCGATGGAGACCGGACGGCCGCTGCCGCGCAGTTCGCCCGCCGGTCGC
The DNA here is from genome assembly GCA_030425615.1 of Gammaproteobacteria bacterium. Lineage (GTDB taxonomy): Bacteria > Pseudomonadota > Gammaproteobacteria > Burkholderiales > Burkholderiaceae_E > JAUIAI01. Next base: position 324 of record JAUIAI010000466.1, on the reverse strand, counting down.
AGGCCGCCCGGGCCGCCGTGGAACAGATGGATCGTGCCGGCCAGCGTCGAGGCCGCCACCCGGCCGTCCGCCGACACCGCCACGCCGTAGGCGAGGCCCGCCGCGGCCGCCGGCATCTCGTCGCCGGGCAGATGGTGGTCGGTGACGATCACGTCGATGCCGACCCGGGCCGCCTCGGCAAGGGCTTCGTGTGAGGACATGCCGCAGTCAACCGTCACCAGGAGCGAACATCCCAGTTCATGAGCCTTCTCGAGCTGAGTCGGCTGGAACCCGTAGCCGTCCCGCAACCGATGAGGCAGCAGGCACTCGTTCTCGATGCCGGCG
>JAUIAI010000465.1 GCA_030425615.1 Gammaproteobacteria bacterium | reverse complement strand
GGTTGACCAGCGGCGGGTAATTGCGCTCGAAGCGCAAGGAGGCCGTGGCGCCGAAAGCCGGCGGTAGTTGGGCGACGAGCGCGTGCATGCGCGATTCGATCAGGTCCAGCACCTCGTTCGTGAAGGTGCGCACCGTTCCGTTCAGACGCGCCGTCTCGGGAATGACGTTGAACGCGTCGCCGGCGTGGATCTGGGTCACCGACAGCACCGCGCCGTCGATCGGCCGGCGATCACGCGTGATGATGCTTTGCAGGGCCTGAACGAGGTGGCTCGCCACCAGCACGGGATCGATGCCGTTGTGGGGAAGGGCGGCATGGGTGCCTCGTCCCGTGATCGTGATCTCGAACTCGCTGGCGGACGCCAGCATCGGGCCGGGACAGACCGCGAAGTGCCCGACCTCCAGGCCGGGCCAGTTGTGCATGCCGAACACGGCCTGGCAGGGGAAACGCTCGAAAAGGCCGTCGTCGATCATGGCCTTGCCGCCCGCACCGCCTTCCTCGGCGGGCTGGAAGATGAAGTGCACGGTTCCGTCGAATGCGCGCGTGGAGGCCATGTGCCGGGCCGCGGCGAGCAGCATGGTCGTGTGGCCGTCGTGTCCGCAGGCGTGCATCCGGCCGTCGTGGCGGGATCGGTGGGCGAAGCCGTTTTCCTCTTGCATCGGCAGTGCGTCGAGGTCTGCGCGCAGACCGACCGACCCCGAGCCCGTGCCGGCACGCAAGGTGCCGACCACGCCGGTGACCCCGATACCGGTATGGACCTCGAGCCCGTAGTCGCGCAAGTGCCCGGCAACGACCTCGGCCGTACGGTTTTCCTGATAGCCTAATTCGGGGTGGGCGTGAATGTCGCGCCGTATTTCCCGGAAAGCGTCCTGGAAGGCAACGATGTCGTCGATGAGTTTCATGGCGGGGCTGGTCCTGGTCTCCTGGCGATCATGACGCGTGCAAGCGTCGGTTCCCGGTCCGACTTTACCCGTTTGCGCGTCGTGCACCCGCTTCATGCCCCGCAACCGAGGGTCTCCGGCCCGCGGGTGCTCGTCATCGGGCTTCTGCTGCTCGCGCTCGGCGGGTGCGCCGGGCGTCTCGAGGGCGTCGGCTACCTCTGGCAGTCCGTGTCCGGTCATCTCTCCCTGATGCGCGCCGCAAGGCCTATCGCCGAGGTCATCGGTGACCCGGCCACCGAGCCCGATACCGCGGACAAGCTTCGCTATGCGCACGAGGCCCGCGCTTTCGCCGCCCGCTCGCTGGCTCTGCCTGCCAACGGCAGCTACACCCGGTATGCGGCGCTGGACAGGCGCTTCGTGCTCTGGAACGTCTTCGCCACGCCGGAACTGTCGCTGAGCCTGGAACGCTGGTGTTTTCCGGTGGCCGGCTGCATCGTCTACCGCGGTTACTACGACGAGGCGGACGCCCGTAGCTTCGCGGCAGGGCTGGCGCAGCAGGGCATGGACGTGCGGGTCGGTGGCGTGCCCGCGTATTCGACGCTGGGCTGGTTCGATGACCCGATCCCGAGTTCCGTGATCCGCTTTCCGAAGATGGAGATCGCGCGCCTGGTGTTCCATGAACTCGCCCACCAGGTGGTCTATCTGCCCGGTGATACCACCTTCAACGAGTCCTTCGCCACGGCTGTCGAGAAGCTGGGTATCGAGCGATGGATCCTTCTGCGGGACGCGGGCGGTACGGAGGCCGGCGAGATCCGGCGCTATCGCCTCTTCTCCCAGCGCAAGGCCGAGTTCCTGGCGTTGTTGCGTGAGGCGCGCAGCCGGCTCGACGGGGTCTACGCGTCCGATGCCCCGGTGCAGGCCATGCGGGCCGGCAAGGCCGAGGTCTTCGTCTGGCTCCGTGCCGAATACGAGCGGGTCAAGCGGGACCAATGGGGGGGATGGCCCGGCTACGACGCCTGGTTCGACCAGCCGCTGGGCAATGCGCATCTCGCGGCGATCGGGGCCTATCACGACAGGGTCGGCGCGTTCACGGCCCTCTTCGAGGCCGAGGGGCGTGATTTCACGCGCTTCTACGCTGCGGTCCGCGAACTGGCGGGAATGCCGGCCGGACAGCGGAATGCCCGGCTGGATGCGCTTGGTGGATGCTGTCCCACGGCGATGGCCGGAGGATCCTGACGGCTTCGACGGTTCCGATTCGCGGAACTTCGCCATAATGGGGTCGGCCTGAGCGCACTTAGCGCCTGCCCTCGAACGTCGAAGACAGGAGACCGTCGATGTCGCATCCGTGGCTCGAACACTACCCGGCCGGTGTGCCTCAGGCGATCGACCCGGGCGAATACACCTCGCTGGTGGAGTTGCTCGAACAGGCGTTCAAGCAGCACGCGACCCGCGATGCCTACGTCGGCCTGGGCAAGCGCTTCACGTTCGCCGAGCTGGATTCGACATCGCGCCTGGTCGCGGCCTGGCTGCAATCGCGCGGGCTCACCAGAGGCGATCGCGTCGCGATCATGATGCCCAACGTGATCCAGTACCCCATGGTACTCGCCGGTGCGCTGCGGGCAGGGCTCGTCGTCGTCAACGTCAACCCGCTCTACACGGCCCGGGAACTCGAGCATCAGCTGCGTGACTCCGGCGCCAGGGCGATCTTCATTCTGGAGAACTTCGCCAGCACGCTGCAACAGGTGCTGGAAAGAACCCAGATCGAGAATGTCGTGCTGGCCTCCATGGGCGACCCGCTCGGTCTGCTCAAAGGGGCGCTGGTGAATTTCGTGGTGCGAAGGGTCAGGAAGATGGTGCCTGCGTACCGGATTCCGTCGGCCGTCCGCTACACGACCGTGCTGGCGGAAGGCGCCGCGCTGCCCTTCGCCCGTCCGGAACTCGGGCCTGACGATCTGGCGTTTCTGCAGTACACCGGGGGCACGACCGGTATTTCGAAGGGTGCGATGCTCACGCATCGCAACATCGTCGCCAACATCCTGCAATCTGCGGCCTGGAGTGAGCCGGCCACCCGTGGAACGGCCAAGGGCCCCATGCCGGAGCAGGCGGTGTATGTGTGCGCGCTGCCGCTGTATCACATCTTCGCGCTCACGGTGTGCTGTCTGCTCGGAATCCGTCAGGGCGCGCTCGTCGTCCTGATTCCGAATCCCCGGGATCTCGACGCCCTGGTCAAGGAGATCGAGCCCTTCAGGATCACCCATTTCCCGGCGGTGAACACACTCTACAACGCCCTCCTGCACCACGAACCGTTCCGCAAGCTGGATTTCTCCCAGTTGCGGGTGTCCAACGGAGGCGGGATGGCCGTACAGGAGGCTGTGGCGCGGCAATGGTTCGAACTCACCGGCTGTCCGATCGTCGAGGGCTACGGCTTGTCCGAGACATCGCCTTCGGCAACCTGCAACCCGGTGGATGCGGACAGCTTCAGCGGCACCATAGGAATGCCGTTGCCGTCCACGGAGATCGCCATCCTGGACGAATCCGATCAGCCCGTCGGACTCGGGGAGGTGGGCGAGATCGCCATCCGCGGCCCGCAGGTCATGGCCGGGTACTGGCAGCGGCCCGACGAGACCGCGCGCGTCATGACCGCCGACGGCTTCTTCAAGACCGGCGACATGGGGTTGATGGACGAGCGCGGATACGTTCGTATCGTCGATCGAAAGAAGGACATGATCCTGGTCTCGGGCTTCAACGTGTACCCGACCGAGATCGAGCAGGTCGTCCAGCTCCCGCAGTCTGAGGTCCGCCGGGGGGCCTTCTTCGCCCTCCATGACCACGCCGATCCGTCTCTGCCTGCCCAGCGGGACGCGGACCCGTTGTCCCGGGCGAA
>JAUIAI010000464.1 GCA_030425615.1 Gammaproteobacteria bacterium | reverse complement strand
GAGGACGCGCTGCCCGACGCCGCCGGCGGGCTCGTGTTCACGGCCCCCTCCAGCGGCCGCTTCTACCTCCGGCCCGGCCCCGACAAGCGTCCGGTGACCCCGCGCGACATCACCTACAACGCCCCCGCTCGCTCGCTCCGCAACGTCTTCGGCGCCTATACGCTCTACGACCTCATGGCGCGGTTGGTGCTGGGCGATCCCGAGGCCTATCCGGCGGATCGCGCCCGCGCGATCGAGCCCCGGGCGGGCTGCGCCACCAGCGTCGAAATATCGCGTCAGGGTGGCCGTGCGGTCGCCTACATCCCTGACAGCGGGCGTGATTTCCGCATGACGGCGGTGGATTTTCGGGCCAAGATGCGGACCCGTCGGCTCAATACGGCGCAACTGGCAGAGAACCGGCGGGCGGCGCTGTCGCGCGACTATGGCGTGAAGCCGGGGCTGCAGGCGCGCGTGATGATGCTGGGCTCAGCGCCGCTGGACCGTAGCAGCCCGCTGCTTGCGGAGTTGGCCTCGCGGTGTGAGGGGCCAGTGGGTGTGCTTGCCGCCGCTTCCGCCGAGCCCCGCGCGACCGCGCGTGACTACATCTGCGCTCTGCGCGGCCATGGCGTCGAGGCCACCGATCTGCGCGTCACCATCGACAATGTTGATCGCCGGATGCGCGAAGAAGCACTGGTCGAGCAGATCGCCGCCCTGCGCACCATCATCCTGACCGGCGGTAACCAGATCAGGCTGGTGGAATCCTTGCTCTACCGTGGCGATGTCACGCCGCTGCTGATGGCCATGGCGCGGGCGCGGGCGGCCGGCGCGATGATCGTCGGGGTCAGCGGCGCGGCCTCGGCGCTGTCGGGTTTCATGATCGGCGGCGGCACGTCCTACGAAGCGCTGCGCTTCGGCATCGCTTCGGATATGGGTCGGCACGGATTGGTCATCCAGGAAGGCCTGGGGTTTTTTGGCGCCGCCATCATCGACCAGAAACTGTCCTCCGCGCGCCGTCTCGGCCGCCTTGCCGTCGCTTGCGCCGAGGAGGGCGTACGTTTCGGCCTCGGACTTCTGGAAGACAGCGGCGTTATCGCCAACCACGACAACAGCCAACTCACGGCGGTCGGCGCGCGCGGCGCCGTTCTGGTCGAGATCGATCCGCTCAAGACCGAGCTTGCCGGGGACGATTTCATCGCGCCCGACACCAGGCTGTGTTTTGCCGGTCCGGGGGATGTCATCGACATGGCCGCCGGGACCGTGACCCGGCTGGCGCCGGTTAGCGCTTTCGCCGCCGCGCTGGACACGTTGGTGGCCGAACTGATCGAAGACTGTGTCGGCACTGCCGGCCCGGTGACCGCGCCTGGTGTCACACACGAAGCGCACATTGCCTTGCGCTATCGCTCGGAAGGAGATGGCACCGGCCATCTCGATATCGAAAGCATCCGTGATCGGCACGGATAAAACCGAAAGGACCGACAGACATGTATTTCGATGGGACCACCCTGGCCGCGCTGCTTATCGATCCGGATAGAGCGGCCGCTAACGCCCCTGCCATTGCCGCCGCAGGGCCGCGCTACACCTCACCGCTCGCCGTCATCGAGGCCGCCGTGGAACTTCCGGAACTGGGCGAGGCCGGCGTGACGGCCTTTCTCGATGTGCACAGGATCGAACTGCGCGACATGCCCCCCGGTCATCATTTGATTTCAGGGGCGCTGGCGACGGAAGGCGAGTTGAAAGATCGCCTGCACGCCGCCTGTGCGGCCTACTACGAGACGGACGTGTTCGTGCTCTCGGCCTACGAGCCGGAAGCCCCCGTGTTCGTGCTCCCGGCCAGCGAGCCGGATGCTCCGCAGACCGAGTGAGACAGGTGAAGTGAGACCGGTAGTGAGACAGGGGGAGTGAAGCCGCGATGCGCCAGACCTACGACCTGCCGGGCTCGCCACATCGCCTGACCGTGCTGCGCTTCGGTGCGGCGGGCACGGGCAGGAAAGCGTATTTACAGGCTGGACTGCATGCCGACGAGTTCCCCGGAATGCTGGTCTTGCGCCTTCTGGCGGAGCATTTGGCCGAGGCGGACGCCCGCGGCGGGGTCCATGGTGAAATCCTGTTGGTGCCGCAGGCAAACCCGATCGGCCTGGCGCAGACCGAAACCAGTTTCTTGTGTGGCCGGCTGGAAAGCGGCACGGGGGAAAATTTCAACCGTGACTACGCCGATCTGTCAGACCTCGGAAGCCTGTCGCTGGGGCCGGACGAGTCGTCCAACGTCGCAACGATCCGGGCCGCGATGGCGGCGAAACTTGCGGCGATGCAGCCCGAGGGTGCGCTGGCACATCTGCGCCACAGGTTGCTGACGCTCGCCCATGACGCCGACCTCGTGCTTGATCTGCACGCCGACAACGAGGCCGAGCCGCACATGTATGTCGGCCCGGCGCTGTGGCCCGCGGCCGAGGATGTCGCCGGGGCGATCGATGCGCGAGCGGTGCTTCTGTCAGAGGTGTCGGGCGGTAACCCGTTCGATGAGGCCTGCGCCGGTCCATGGTGGGCGCTGGCCGCGAAAAACCCCGGTCTGCCCATTCCGCCGGCCTGCCTGGCCGCCACGCTGGAAATGGGCAGCAATGACGATGTCAACCCTGAACGCGCCGCCGAACAGGCCACGGCGCTGCTGCGCGTGTTGGAGGGACGCGGCTTTGTCGATGGGTCGGGTGGGCGCCCGCGCTTGTCTTGCCGCGCCACGCTGCTGACGGCGATGGCGCAAGTACGCTCGCCGGTCACGGGGCTCGTCGTCTATGACCGCCGGCTGGGTGATCGGGTCCGCACGGGCGATCTCGTCGCCACGGTGATCGATCCGCTTGGCGAGGAGACGGAATTGCACGCCGAGACCGACGGGCGGCTGTTTGCCCGCCATAGCCAGCCTTATGCCTGGCCGGGACGGGTGATCGGCAAGATCGCCGGCGAAGTTCCGCTGGATAGCAGAAAGGGCAACTTGCTGTCGGATTGACGCGCCTCGCGCGGAACCTATTGGCCCGTACCTGGATTCGCTCGCCGCGGTGTGGCACCAGCGTGACGTGACCTGCTACGGCGTCGGGCCGCTCGTTGCGGCCGAGACCCGGTAGACGTCGACCTCCTCCGGCAGGCCCTTGAGGTGTTGGGGGCCAAGGCTTTCGAAGGTCAGGCCCGACCCGGCGGAGAGATCACGCACCGTGCGGCTGGCCAGCACCTCGCCCGCGCACGCCAAGGCGCTGATACGGGCTCCGATGTGCACTGCCATGCCGCTCCACTCGTCACCGCGTCGTTCACACTCGCCGGTGTGTACGCCTGCCCGGATTCCAAAACCGCGCGCCGCAAGGGCCGGGATCAATTCCAACGCGCAGCGAGCTGCTTTGGACGGTCCGTCGAAGAGGGCGAAAACCCCGTCACCGGTGTGCTTGGCCCGGTGGCCGCCGTACTTCTCGAGCAGCCAGTCGATGACCTTGTCATGGGTGTCGAGCTGCTGACGCCAGTGGGCATCGCTATGGACACTCAGTTTCTCGGTGGAGCTGACGATGTCGGTGAACATCACCGTGAGGTCGCGGGCGTCGTGGCTCACCGCGGCGGCGTCGCCGGTCTCGATCAGCCGGCCGACCAGCTTCTTCGGGACGTAGGTCTCGAACCAGCGCAGGCCGCGGATCATGGCATTGAAGGCGCCGGCCTGCTCGTTCAGCTCGCGGATGCGGCTGCGCGGCACGGTGAAGAGCGAATCGAAGCAGCTCACGTACTCGACGCCGAGCTCCTTGGCGGTCGGCACGTCG
>JAUIAI010000463.1 GCA_030425615.1 Gammaproteobacteria bacterium | reverse complement strand
GATGTAGAGCATGTCGTCGCCGTCGACGGTGTCGCCGTTGGCGTCGATCATGATCAGGCGGTCGCCGTCACCGTCGAAGGCAACGCCCAGGTCGGCGCCTTCGCGCAACACTTCCTCGCGCAGGGCCTCGGGATTGGTGGAGCCGTAGCCGTCGTTGATGTTCAGGCCGTCCGGGTGGCCGCCGATCTCGATGACGTCGGCGCCGAGTTCGTGGAACACGGGCGGCGCCGTGTGATACGCCGCGCCGTTGGCTGCGTCGACCACGATGCGCAGCCCCTTGAGGTCCAGCCGGTTCGGGAAACTGCTCTTGCAGAACTCGACATAGCGTCCCTGGGCGTCGTCCAGCCGGCGCGCCCGTCCGAGGCGCGCGCTGGGCACGCAGTCCAGACCCTTTTCGAGCGCGGCCTCGATCTCGGCCTCGACGGCATCGGGCAGCTTGTTACCGTCGCCCGAGAAGAACTTGATGCCGTTGTCGTCATAGGGATTGTGCGAAGCGCTGATCACCACGCCGGCCGCCAGTCGCCAGGCCCGTGTCAGGTATGCGACTCCCGGCGTGGGCAGTGGTCCGGTCAGAACCACGTCGACGCCGGCCGCCGTGAAGCCGGCCTGCAGCGCGGCCTCGAGCATGTAGCCGGAAATGCGCGTGTCCTTGCCGATCAGCACCGCCGGCCGCGTCGAGTCGTCGGCGGTGGCCGCGAGCACCCTTCCGGCCGCGAACCCCAGCCGCATGACGAAATCCGGAGTGATCGGCGGTTCGCCCACCCGACCCCTCACGCCGTCGGTTCCGAAATACTTTCTCGCCATCTTGCGATTCACTCCCCAATCGGCCGTTCGACGGCCTGCCAGACCCGCAACGCGTCGCACGTGGCCGCCACATCGTGCACCCGCAGCAACCGGGCGCCGTGTGCCACGGCCGCCAGTGCGGCCCCGATGCTGGCCGCCAGTCGGTCGTCGACCGCACGCCCCGTGATCTCGCCGAGCATCGACTTTCGTGAGGCACCGACGAGAACCGGCGCACCGCACCGCTGCTCGAGTGCGCGACCGGCGCGCAGGAGCGCCAGATTGTGCGCGAGCGTCTTGCCGAAACCGATGCCGGGATCGACGACGATCCGATCGCGGCCGATCCCGGCACCGCACAGCGCCACGACCCGACTCTGAAGAAACGCACCGACCTCGGATACGACGTCCCGATAGACGGGAGACCGCTGCATGGTCAACGGATCGCCGCGCATGTGCATCAGACACACCGCGGCGCCGGAGCGGGCCACTGCCGCCACGGCGGCGGGATCGGCGAGCGCCTCGATGTCGTTGATCATCGACGCGCCGGCCGAGAGCGCACGTTGCATCACCAGCGGGTCCCTCGTGTCCACCGAGACGGGGACGTCGAGCTGTCCGAGCGCTTCCAGTACCGGGGCCAGCCGACGCCACTGTTCCTCGGCCGGAACCCTGTCCGCGCCAGGGCGACTGGACTCGGCACCGAGATCGACGAGATCGGCCCCCTGGGCGATCAGATCGCGCGCGTGCGCAATCGCCGCATCGGGCGACTCGAGCCGCCCGCCGTCCGAGAACGAGTCCGGCGTCAGATTGACGATCCCCATGACGAGGGGGCGGTCGAGCGCCAAACGAAATTGCCCGGCTGTGAGCCGGGCAATTTCAGGCGGTGTCGTGCAGGCCGCCAAAGGATCAGGCGGCAGGCTCCGCCGAGTCGTCGGCACCCGGCGTGGTCGAAGGCGGAGTCACGGGTTGCGATCCGGCGGTGGGCGGAGTGCCGCTGCCGGTACTCGGCGATCCCGAGGGCTTCGGCGGGCGTGGCGCACGACCCTGCATGATGTCCTCGACCTGCTCGGAATCGATGGTCTCCCACTCGAGCAGCGCTCGGGTCATCGCCTCGACCTTGTCGCGGTTGTTCTCGAGGATGCTCTTGGCGAGCGCGTACTGCTCGTCGATGATCCGCCGGATCTCGGAGTCGACCTTCTGCATCGTGGACTCGGACAGATTCGTGGTCTGCGTCACCGAGCGGCCCAGGAAGACTTCGCCCTCGTTCTCGGCGTAAATCATGGGGCTGAGTTCATCGGACATACCGTAGCGGGTCACCATCTCCCGGGCGATGTTCGTCGCCATCTGGAAGTCCGACAACGCGCCGGTGGACTGCTGGTCGAGGAAAACCTCCTCCGCGATCCGGCCACCGAAGGCGACGGCGATCTCGGCCAGGAGCTGCTTCTTGGTCTTGCCGAGCTTGTCTCGCTCCGGCAGGAAGAACGTCACGCCGAGCGCCCTGCCCCGCGGGATGATCGTCACCTTGTGCACCGGATCCGCATTCTGGATCAGTTTGCCGACCACGGCGTGTCCGGACTCGTGGTACGCGGTCACCACACGGTCTTCCTCGGTCATGACCATGCTTCGCCGCTCGGCGCCGAGCATGATCTTGTCCTTGGCTTTCTCGAAGTCGATCATCTCAACGAGCCTGGCACTGCGCCGCGCCGCGAACAACGACGCCTCGTTGACCAGATTGGCGAGATCCGCGCCGGAGAACCCGGGTGTGCCACGCGCCAGTACGTCGGCGCGCACATCACCGGCGATCGGCACCTTGCGCATGTGAACGGTCAGGATCTGCTCCCGGCCTCGGATGTCCGGCAGCGGGACCACGACCTGCCGGTCGAAGCGCCCCGGACGCAGAAGCGCGGGATCGAGGACGTCCGGCCGGTTCGTGGCCGCGATGACGATGATGCCCTGGCCGGTCTCGAAGCCGTCCATCTCCACCAGCAGCTGGTTCAGCGTCTGCTCGCGTTCGTCGTTGCCGCCTCCCAGACCGGCGCCGCGCTGACGGCCCACCGCGTCGATCTCGTCGATGAAGACGATGCAGGGCGCGTGCTTCTTGGCGTTCTCGAACATGTCGCGCACACGGGCCGCACCGACACCGACGAACATCTCGACGAAGTCCGAACCGGAGATCGAGAAGAATGGCACCTTGGCCTCACCCGCGATCGCCTTGGCGAGCAGGGTCTTACCGGTACCGGGCGAACCCACCATCAGCACGCCGCGGGGAATGCGGCCGCCGAGCTTCTGGAACTTGGAGGGGTCGCGCAGGAAATCGACGAGCTCCTGCACCTCTTCCTTCGCTTCGTCGCAACCGGCGACATCCGTGAAGGTGACGCTGTTGTTGCTCTCGTCGAGCATGCGAGCGCGGGACTTGCCGAACGAAAACGCCCCGCCCCGGCCGCCGCCCTGCATCTGGCGCATGAAGAAGACCCAGACGCCGATCAGCAACAGCATCGGGAACCACGACACGAAGATGGAGAACAGCAGCGACTGCTCCTCCTCGGGCTTGGCGCGGACCTCGACGTTGTACTTCATGAGGTCACTGACCATCCAGACGTCGCTGGGCGCGTAGGACGTGATGTAGCCACCGTCGCGGGTCTGGCCGCGCAGCGTGCGACCGTCGATGACCACGCTGTCGATGTGGCCGTCAGCCGCCTGCGACATGAACTGCGAATACGGGACGTCGTTACCGCGAGCCTGCCGGTTGTCGAACTGCTTGAAAACAGTGAACAAGACGAGCGCGATCACGAGCCAGATCGCCGCCTTGGGGAACATGTTGTTCACGTGTTGATCTCCAGAGGAAGAGCTGACCGGAGGTGGAACGGGCACCCGCGGGCGCCTCCGGGCCCCGGTCGAAGCCCATTGTACGCAGATTGGGTTGGCCGGGTGGATAACAAGCCACGCGGATTCCCCTGTTTTTCCTGCTCCACGTGGCGGTCCGACCGCACGGTCC
>JAUIAI010000462.1 GCA_030425615.1 Gammaproteobacteria bacterium | reverse complement strand
GCTCGCCTCGATCGACGCGCACGACCCGGGGCGACCGTTCGAGATGGCACTGGTGATCAACCGCGACGGAGCCGGGACGCTCGCCCTGCCCGAGCGACCGGGCCTGCGGGTGCTCGAGCGTGCGAACCGGGGAATGAATATCGGCGCCTGGGATCATGCCTGGCGCCAGTGGCCCGACCATGACGCCTATCTCTTCCTGCAGGACGAATGCCTGGTCGTGGCAGATGGCTGGCTGAGGATGTTCGCCGATCGTGTCGGGACCGGAACGAACCTCGTGGGAGAAAGTCTGAACCTCACCTGGGACCGGCCGTGGCCTGAACTCCGGGCAACGATCGGGGAGACGACGCTGCGCGACCATCGCATCGGCGGGCGGCCTGCGAACCGGGTCGACGTCTACCTGGACTTCATGCGCCGCAATGGCATCGATCCCGGTGCGGGTGGGCTTCATCTTCGGTCGCTGGTCTGGTACGCGCGCCGGGAGACGCTGGAGTGCATCGGAGGGTTCCCCGAGGGCGGCGACTTCGGCGAGTGCATCGGTGCCGAGATCGGCGTGTCGCGGGCGGTCGTCGCGGCGGGCGGGCGAATCCTGCAACTCCAGGATGAACCCTTCGCGGCGATCCGCCATGCCGAGTGGCGTCAGTGGGAACCCGGCGGTGCGTACCACCATGGCGATCCGCCCGCGGGGTGGCGCCCGCGCGTGCGGACAAAAGGCTGGCGGGCGCGGCTGGAGCGCATCCTGCGTCGGCTCGGGGTGCGCCGATGAGTCCGGCCGTCCGAGTGTCGGAGGACGGTCCGGTCACCACCGCCGAGTACCTCGCGCGGCTGACCGGGGACGAACGCTGGTTTTCAGGCTGGCCGTACGGAGAGCCGCGTCGGGGGGTCGACGCGAAACGTCTTCTCAAGCGGCTCGCCAGCGAGCGCGACGCGCTGCTGGCGAGCGGCGAAGGTCTGCCCGCCTGCCGCCTCCTCGGCCCGAGCGGCGTCGACGATGCTCTCGTGGCCGATTGGTCGCTTCAGTCCTATCCCCGTTGCGAGCGCGTCGGCGGCGAGTCGCCGGCCGGGCTGTCCGACACCGACTGGTTGTTCGTGGCGGCCCCGGGGGCGCGATTGCATCCGGCGCTGGTCACCGCACTGATGCTGCGCTCCCGAGTCGAACCGCAGGTCTCGGCATGGAGTTGGAACGAGGTCTGGACGCCACCCGGGGGCCGCCCGGTCTTCGTTCGCAAGCCGGGCCCGTCCCCCTGGGCGCTCCTTGGCGCAGACTGGCTGGGTTCGACGCTGGCGGTCACGGTGGCCTGCTGGCGCGCGGCCCCGGAAGAGATCCGCGAGGCCTGGCTGGATGCGAAACCGGGGCCGATGGCGCTCTGGCTGGCAGGCCGGAACGATCGACAGTGGCAGCATCACCCTGAGTACCTTTCCCTCAGAACCGACGCGCGCGGGCCCGCCGCATGGTCAGGCGAGTCCTCCGTGCGTTCGGCCTGGGTGTCACTGGCCGGTCGGCTGGATGCGCAAGTCGGCTGGCGGGATCTGGCGCGGCCAGCGGATCCCGATCTGCATCCGCCGGCCGAGCCCGCCTCCATGCCCGAGGGCGTCAGCGTGGTGATCCCGTTCCACGAGTCGATCGCCGAGACACTGACGGCCGTGCGTGCGCTCGCCGCGCAACGGATCGGCACCTGGGTCGAGGTCGTGCTCGTGGACAACCGGACGAGCGAGACAGGACGCGCAGCATTGCGCAAAGGACTGTCCGCGCTCGACGGGCGGTTGCGCATTCGTCACGTCGACTATCCACACGGGTTCAATCACAGCCGGCAGTGCAACCTGGGCGTCGAACGGTCGGCCGGCGAGGTCGTGGTGATCCTCAACAACGATGCCGAACTGCTCAGCGCAGACACGCTGGAACAGCTGGCGCGGTGGTCCATGCCCGAGGGCGTCGGCACGGTCGGTCCGAGGATCGTCGGCGCAGACGGTAACCAGGTGTGTGCGGGCATCCGGGCCCGCCTGAAAGGGGGATATGATTTCGAGGCATCGTTCGAGGAGAGCCGCGACACGCTGCTTGCCGGAGCGATGCGCGAGGTCGCCGGAAACACCGGCGCCTGCTTCGCGATCCGAAGGGATCGGTTCAGAAGACTGGGAGGATTCGATCCCGTGTTGTTCCCGATCGGCTTCAACGACGTCGATCTCGCCTGCCGCGCGCGGGCACACGGGTTGCATCATCTGAACCTCGGCTGGCTGAGCGTGCGTCACGAACCTGGCGGCAGCCGTGGTCGCTCGGACGAAGTCCTCCAGAAGGTGCTGCTTCGCCAGCGCTACCCCGACACAGCGCGTTTCGCGCAGTTCCAACTCGGCGCCGACCTGCATCTGGGGCCCGTGCCGACAGCCGCCGGTCGCAGCCCGCGTCCGGCCCGATGGCGCGAGTCCCTGCGTCGCCTCCGGGCGGCCCTCGCGGCGAGAACCCACCCCGGGCGATGACAATGGACAAGATTCTCGATCTGATGCAATGGGCCGGCAGCTTCGATGCCGCCGGCCGGCCATGGCTGTTGCTCGGCAAGGGCCCGAGCTATTCGTATCTGCCACAGGTGCCGCTGGACGAGTTCCGGGTGTGCACGCTCAATCACGTGATCCGAGAGGTGCCGGCCGACATCGCGCACGTCATCGACATCGACGTCGTGGTCGATTGTGCCGAGGCGATCGAGCGCCAGGCCGGTGTTCTGGTCATGCCCTATCACCCCCACGAGAAGCACCGGCCGTCGGCGCGAACGCTCGTGGACTACGCCGCGCAGATCCCCGTTCTCGCGCGCCTCGCCGGGCAGGGAAGGCTGATCGGCTACAACCTGTCGACCACGACACGTCGCCACGGTGATTCGCCGGTCATCGACGTCCGCTTCTTCAGTGCGGAGGCCGCGCTGAACATGCTCACCACGATCGGAGCGCGGACTGTGCGCAGTCTCGGCGTCGATGGCGGCAGTCAGTACTCCGCCGCGTTCAGCGATCTGGACGACACCACACGGCTCGCCAACGGACACGCCAGTTTCGACGGCCAGTTCCGAACCATCGCGGCCACCATCCTGCGGTCCGGAGTGGACTATGCGCCCTGGCACGTCCAGTCGCCGGTGCGCGTGTTCGTAGGTTCGGACCACGCCCAGGTCGCCGGTGTCAAGGTGCTCGAGTACAGCATCAAGAAGTTCGCGAGCATGAGCGTGCAGGTCGAGAAGATCGACGACACGGGCGTGCCGGTGCCGCAGAAAGTCGAGCACCGGTCGCGAACGGGCTTCTCCTTCTCGCGGTTCCGGATCCCGGAGCTCTGCGGTCATCGCGGGCGCGGGATCTACGTGGATGCGGACATGCAGGTCTTCACCGACATCACGGATCTCTGGACGCGCGATTTCGACGGCAACCATCTGCTCTACGCGGAACAGGACTCGGAAAGCGGAAGGATTCCGCAGTACAGCGTGATGCTGCTGGATTGCGAGGCGCTGCAATGGGACGTCGGGCGGATCGTGGCCGGTCTCGATGCGGGCGAGTACGACTACGCAGGTCTCATGCAGCGCATGTGTATCGTGCCGAGCGACAAGCAGGCACCGCTCCTGCCGGAGGCCTGGAACTCTCTCGAGCGCTATGAACCCGGCGAGACCCGCCTGATCCATTACACGGACATGCCCACCCAGCCCTGGGTCAGTCCGGACAATCCGAACGGCCACATCTGGTACGAGTGCGCACGCGAAGCGGTCGAGACGGGTTTCCTCTCCCGGGACTTCCTGTACGGTGAAGTGGCC
>JAUIAI010000461.1 GCA_030425615.1 Gammaproteobacteria bacterium | reverse complement strand
TGCGCGCCACCATGCTCTGGCTGATGGGCGACTTCGGGGCCGTGCAGTCCGCATGGCCGGCGCTTCTCGGGCTCGCCGTGCTCGCGCCCTGGGTGTTCGCACTGGCGCCGGACCTGAACCTCATCGCCGCCGGCGAGGTTCGCGCCGCGGCGCTCGGTGTGCCGGTCGCGCGGCGCCGGGTGCAGATCGTCGCCCTGGCCGCCGCGTTGACCGCCCTGACCGTGCATACGGCGGGGCCGATCGGCTTCGTCGGCCTGGTGGTGCCGCACGTGGTCCGGTTGGCGCTCGGTGCCGACCAGCGGATCGTCGTGCCCTTCTCGGCCGTGGCCGGCGCGGTGGTGCTCGTCTGGGCGGACACCGTCTCGCGTACCATCGCGGCCCCGACCCAGCTGCCGGTGGGCGCCGTCACCGCGGTGATCGGTGTGCCCGTGTTCCTGGCGCTGCTGGTCAGACGGGGCATGCGATGACCGTGGCCGAACCGTTGCTGTCGCTCGGAGAGGTTTCCGTGCGAATGGGCGGACGTCTGCTCATCGAAGCCCTCGGCCTCGAGGCCCGGGCCGGGCAGTGCTGGGCCCTGCTCGGCGCCAACGGACGGGGAAAGTCGTCCCTGCTGCATGTCATCGCCGGCCTGCGCGCCCCGGAATCCGGTCGCGTGCGCTATCGCGGTCGGGACGTCTCGCGCATCCCGCCGCGCGAGCTCGGCCGTCTGCGCGCGCTGGTCGAGCAGGTGCAGCACGATGCCTTCGCGCAGACCGTGCGCGAGCACCTGGCGCTCGCCCGCAGCCCGTTCGTGGGCGGCTGGGATCTCGGGGCCGGCGATACCCCCGAGGTCGAGCGCGCGCTGGATGTGCTGGGGCTGCGCGCGCTGGCCGAAAGCGACGTGCGGCGTCTGTCCGGCGGAGAGCGGCAGCGGGTCGCCGTGGCGGCCGCGCTCGCGCAGGACACGCCCGTGATGCTGCTGGACGAGCCGCTTGCCCACCTCGATCCGGTGCGCCGGGACCAGGTGGCGCGGCTGTTGACGTCTCAGCGTGACCGGCTCGTGGTCATGGCGCTGCACGAGCCCGAACTCGCGCTGGAGGTCTGCACGCACGCGCTTCTGCTGACCGACACCGGCTGGCATGCGGGTCCGGTCGACGATCTGCTCGAAAGCGGCCGGCTGGCCGCACTCTACGGCGGGGATCCGTGGGTGGCGACGCTTCCCGCACCGGGGCCCGGCGCGCGGCCGCTTCGGGTGATCCGCTGGGGGCGCGGCAGGACCCCCATGACATAATCTGCGCGTCCCGGGTGGACGGCTCCTCGCCGGCCGCCCGATGCGGCGCGTGCACCCGGTGCACGAACGGCTAAGGGGGTCGATGCGATGGCAGAGCAGGAGCGCGGCGCCCTGGCGGGCGTGGATGTCGGCGGCACGTTCACCGATCTGGTGTTGTTCGACCCCGCGGCGGCCGTCGTCAGACTGGCCAAGGTGCCGAGCACCCTCGACAACCAGGCCTACGGCGTGCTGGCCGCGCTCGAAGAGGCGGGCGTGGCGCTGGCGGACATCGGCCTGATCGTCCACGGCACCACCACCACCACGAACGCCGTCCTCGAGCGCAAGCTCAGTCGCACGGGACTGATCACGACGCGAGGTTTTCGCGACGTGCTCGAACTGGGTCGCAGGACCCGACCGCAGGCGTACGGCATGGTCGGCCGGTTCGAGCCGGTGATCCCCCGTGATCTCAGGCTCGAAGTGGACGAGCGGGTGCTCGCCGACGGCTCGGTGCACCGCCCGCTGGATGCCGGGCAGGTCCGCGCGGCGGCGCAGGCCTTGCGCGACGCGGGCTGCGAGGCCGTGGTCGTGCATTTCCTGCACGCTTATGCGAACCCGGCGCACGAACTGAAGGCCGGTGAGATCGTGCGCGAGGTGTGGCCCGATGCGCACCTGACGCTCGCGCACGAGTTGCTGTCCGAGAGCCGTGAGTTCGAGCGCGGCGTCACCGCCGCCGTCAACGCCTCGGTGCAGCCGCTGCTCGAGCGCTACGTCAGCCGGCTTCGCGACGAACTCTCGTCGCGGGGCTACGGCGGCGAGGTGCTGGTGGTGAACGGCAACGGCGGGATGGTGTCGTCTCGTCTGGTGGCGCGCGAGGCGGCCAAGACGGTGATGTCGGGTCCGGCTTCGGGCGTCATGGCAGCGGCATACACGGGGCGGCGGGCCGGCATCACCGAACTGATCACGTACGACATGGGCGGCACATCGAGCGACGTCGCGCTGATCCGGGGGGCCGAGCCGGCCGTCTCCAACGAGATCGAGATCGAGTACGGCATGCCCATCCACGTGCCGATGGTCGACGTCCGGACCGTGGGTGCGGGGGGAGGCTCCATCGCGCGCATCAATGCCGGAGGGTTGCTGGAGGTGGGACCACAGAGCGCCGGAGCCGATCCGGGTCCCGTCTTCTACGGCCGCGGCGGGACGGAGCCCACCATCGCGGACGCCAACCTGCTGCTGGGCCGTCTGGACGCGCGCCGCCTGCGCGTGGCCGGTGAGGCCGATCCGCGCGCAACGCTCGAGGCGGTGTTCTCCGAACGGCTCGGCGGGCCTCTCGGGCTGGACGCCGTCGGCGCGGCCGAGGCCGTGATCCGCGTGGCGAACGCGAAGATGGCGGGGGCGATCCGCATGGTCTCACTGTCCCTCGGCGCCGACCCCCGGGATTTCGCGCTGTTCGCCTTCGGCGGAGCAGGACCTCTGCACGCCTGCGCACTCGCGCGCGAACTGGGCATCCCGAGAGTCCTGGTGCCCGCACGGCCGGGCATCACGAATGCGCTCGGCTGCGTGGTGGCCGACCTGCGTCACGATTTCGTCAACACGGTGAACGTGCCTGTGGATTCGCTCGACGAGGCGGCACTGCACGAGGTCATCGCCTCCCGGGTGGCCGAGGGCGAGGCGCACGTGCGTGAGCAGGCCGTGGCCGTGCGCGAGATCCGGCACCGGTTCAGCGTCGACATGCAGTTCGCCGGTCAGACCCACCTTCTTCGCGTCCCCCTGCCGGATGCCCGGCCGGGGCGCGACCTGCTGCGCCGGCGCTTCGAGCAGGCCTATCGCGAGCGATTCCGGGTCGAACTCGCCGAGGTGAAGGCTCAGGTGGTGAACGTGAATGTCTCGGTCATCGGTGTGCGCGAGAACGTGGATCTCTCTCTGCTGATCGATCCCCAGGCGCGCGCCGCTGACCTATCCGGGGCCCTGCGCGGCCGCCGCCCGGTCCGTATCGGCGGGCAGTGGCACGACACGCCGGTCTACTGGCGTGACGCCCTGCCAGTGTCGGCGCAGTTCACCGGTCCGGCGGTGATCGAGCAGATGGACACCACCGTGCTGATCGAACCCGGCGACCGCGTCCGGGGCGATGCCGACGGCAACCTGATCGTCTCGCTGGCGCCCGCATCGTGATGCCCCCGCGCGCGATCCGCCCGCCGTCCCGCCGGAGTCAACGGCGGCGCCGGCAACCCTCTGTCCGGAGCAGCCGATGAATCTCGACCCCGTGACGCTGAGCGTCATCCAGGCGGGCCTGCAGCAGGTCTGCGACGAAATGGATCTGAGCTTCTCGCGGGCCGCGTTCTCGCCCGTGATCGCGGAGGCCAACGATCGCTCCGACGGTATCTACTCGGCCGACGACGGTTCACTGATCGCGCAGGGAGCGGGCGGACTGCCCGTGTTCGTCGGCACGATGCAGTACTCGACCCGCACGTTGATCGAGATGATCGCCGCCGGCCGCGCGGCGACACCGTCGCCCCAGGACGTCTACA
>JAUIAI010000460.1 GCA_030425615.1 Gammaproteobacteria bacterium | reverse complement strand
GTTCTGCCCGACCCCACCACGATCATGAGGCGGCGCGATCCGCAGAACTCTGTCTGCCTGGTGATCGGCACCCGGCACACGCTGGCGGCGACAATGCGGATCGCCGTGGCAGGCGACCGGCCGCACGCGGAGAAACTGCTCGAAGGCGAAGCCGCGCTCGAGAACCGGTTCTTTCCGGGAGCGGTTCTTTCCCGCGGCGCAACCGATCCACGCTTTCGCGGAAACGGCCTCATGGGGTTCCTCGTGTCGCTGGGCGTGGCGGTGGCACGCCAATGCGCCTTGGGCAGCGCGCTTGCGGTGCAGATCGATGGCACACCCCATTTCGCGGCCATGTCCGCGGCGGGATGGCAGAGCCGCACGATCAGCGATCGTGATCTCGCGCTCGTGCGAAACGAACGCCCGCTCCAGCTGGTGTACATCGGGCGCGAGCGCTTCGAGCGCAGCGCGGACCAGTCCCGGCATGCACACGACTTGCTCTACCGGCGGCTGAAGCCCGAGCCGGTCATCCAGGAGGCGGCCGACCGTCTTGCGAAGGCCATGCGCTGAGCCTGGGCGGGGGGCGGCGACGCTATACTGGTTCACGGACCCACCGCCCCCCGCCGTGCGTGAAGCGGTCCTGTCCCGCCATCAGAACAGGCCCGCTGCACGATGCCGACGAGCGCCCCGAACGATTCCTCAGAATTCCGCGCGTTCTACGACGGACTGCCGATCGCCGTCGCACTGCTGGACGAGCACTTCCGGTTTTCGGCAATCAACAGCGCTTTCGAGCTGAATCTCGATTACGCCGCCGAGGAACTGCGCGGTCGCCCCCTGTCGCAGCTTCTCGAAGAAGGCTCTCGCGAGCGTCTGCCGATGCTGCTCGCGCAACTGCGTGACGACGAAAGGCCGCAACAGGTGATCAGCTGCCGTGTGATCAGCAGAAGCGGGCGGGGTTTCGACGCGAGCATCCATCTCTCGGTCGTCGCCGAACCGGCGCCCCGGCGCTATCTCGCCATGTTGCAGTCCACCGGCGAGATCCACGAGCGCGAGCGGCTTCTGCTGAGTCAGGCGGAGATGTTCAGGGTCACGATCGAACAATCCCCGTTGCCGATGTCCATCCAGGACAACGACTTCCGCTTCGTGATGGTCAACCGTGCGTACGTCGAATTCACCGGCTACGGCGAGGAGGAACTGCTGGGACGGGACGCAGCCGATTTCCTGCACCCCAGCGAGGCACGCGGAACGGTCCGGCAGCAACGCGATCTGGTCCACCGCCAGGGCCTTTCCGACCTGCCGCGCTTCAGCATGCGACGTGAACTCATTCACAGGGACGGGCGACGCGTGCCGTACCGGATGGAGCTCGGCCGTTCGCGAGGTCTGGACGGTCAGCCGCTCTGGGTCGCCGTGCTCATCGATCTCAGCAAACAGGAGCAGGCCGAGGCCCGTCAGGCCGCCCTGCTCGCCTCCGTCGAAGCGGGTGTCGCGCACGTGGTCGACGGCGTCGTGGTCCAGATCAATCCGGCGTTGTCGAAAATCACCGGCCGAGCCCAGCACGAATTACTGGATCAACCCGCCACGGTCCTTTTCACCGATCCCACGAGCTGGCCGCGCCTGGAGTCGGAAGTCCGGAGCGGGTCGAATCCGGCGATCGAACGACGCGAGCTGAACCTGCGGGACGCACGGAGCCGGGCCGGCCGGCGTTGCGAGATCGCCCTGCGCGCAGTGGATCCGCGACGGAGCGAGCTCGGTCTCATCCTCACGGTCAACGACGTCGGGGACCTGCTCGAAAGATCCGACGCTCTCGAACATTCGGTCAGCGAACTGCAGCGACTCATCGACACCGAGCCGGTCGGTATCGCGCACGTCGACCGCGGCCGGATCGTTCGCGTCAACCGCACCCTGCGGGAACGTCTCGGCCGCTCCGAAGCCGAGCTCATCGGCCGGCTGCTGACCGACTTCTGTCGTGAGGTCGGCGGCCGTCCCGACGACGCGGGCCCGTCGCTGGCCCGGCTCTTCGAAAGCGGCGTCGGGCAGGAGCGCATGCTGCGCTGTGAGCTCCGTCCAGCGCAGTCGGATCCCGTCCGCTGCCTCCTCCACCTGAGTCCTGTTCCCGGACGGGCGGCCGAGGCGGTGGCGATCGTGCTCGACCTTAGCCAGCATATTGCCGCGCTCGACTATGCCTCGCGAATGCAGCTGCGTTTCGACGCGTTCGCGGCCATGATCGATCAGGCAATGGTCGTGGTCGATGCGCGCACCAACACGGTCCGCTATGCGAATCCCGCCTGCGCGGACGTCCTCGGCCTCGATGCCCGACAGCTGCTGGGCGCGGCTGGCGCCAGTCTATGGGCACGGCTGGTCGCGCCTGACGCCGTGCGGGCCGCCCAGGCGTTGAACGATGCGCGCAAGGGCCGCGCGGGCGAACTCACCGTCGAGCGCGCCGTCGACCAGAGCCGGCAGACCATCCGGTTACGCTTCTATCTCAATGCCGACGCGGCAGAGGTGTACACACTCTGCGAGGACATCACGCCTTACGTTCTTGAAGAACGCCAGCGCCTGACCGAGGCGCTCGCGCAGCGCGAGGCGCTGGTGCGCGAAGTGCATCATCGAATCAAGAACAATCTGCAGGGCGTGGCTGGTCTGCTGGAACAGACCGCCATCGACCAGCCCGCCCTCGTCGAGCCGGTGCGAAAGCTCGCTGCAAAGATCCAGACCATCGCGCAGGTTCACGGGCTGCAGATCCGGCCCGGGCAGTCGATCGCAGCGCCGACCCTGGTCGAGTCGGTCGCCCACAGCCTGCGTCGCGCGCTCGGCCTCGTGCTCGTGGCGCGGGGTGCGTGGCACATCATCACCGACTGACTTCCGTCGAGGCCTGCCGTTCACGTGATCAGCACCGGGGTGCCGAGCGGCAGGCGGTGGATGAGCTCGTCGATCACCTCGTTGGGGAGGCGGATGCAGCCGCTCGAGGCGTCCCGGCCGATCGAGCCCGGGTCGTTCGTGCCGTGCAGCCCGATCTGCCCGATGCCGCCGATGAAGTCGGTGAGCACGTCGGAGTAGGCCGAGAGGCCGAAGGCGTGGGCTCCCCAGACGCTGTTCGGGTCGCCGGTCGCGATCTTGTCGGTGATGTAGTACGCGCCGGTCGGGGTCGGGCGATCGGGGCGTCCCACGGCGACGGTCCACTGGCCGGTCACCTCACCGTGCTCGGCCAGCCAGAGCGTGCGGCTGGCGAGGTCGATGTGGATCTCCGCGTGGACGGGCTCGAGATCGACGTCGGTTGCGTGGACCCAGCCGGTGAGGTCGTTCGGCCTGACCGGCACCTGGATCTGCACCCAGTCGTCGTCCCGATGGATGACGCCGACCACCATCGGCGTGCCGAACGCCGTCCGTGCGGGCAGCGCGGCGATCTCGGTGCCGTGGGGTTCGTCACGCACGACGAGGACGTCGACGACGGACACCCCGCGGAAGGCGCTGGGCGCTGCCGCCTCGGTGCTCGCGGGATCGGAGCTGTCGGATCCGGATGGGGACTCGCCGGTGATGGTCGTGGTGGTCTCGTCGGCGGCCAAGGCCGGGTCCGCGTCGGGCGTCGTCGCCACGGACGTCAGCGTGGTGGCGTCCGCGGGCTCGTTCGTGATGGCGTCCGTCGCGGTCTGCTGCGGAGCGGACTCGACGACGGCGTGCTCGTCGGCGAGCTGGTCGTCGGCGGGGCCGGCGCCCCCGCCGCAGCTGGCGAGTGCAGCTGCGGCGAGGGCCATCCCCACCAGGGTGTTGGTGCGAAAGCCGGTCATCATGATCACCCGGTGAACG
>JAUIAI010000459.1 GCA_030425615.1 Gammaproteobacteria bacterium | reverse complement strand
AAACCCCTACGATTGCGATTTTGTATGGCACTCATTGAGAGGACCAATGATGCCGTTCGCCCGCAGGCGCCGCCGCCTGCTGCTGTTTTTCCTCGCCCATCGGGCGGGCATTGGGCAGGAGGGCCAGTGCGATCAGGCCGGCGGGCCGATCGGCATTGCGGAGTTCGAAACTGCCGTCGTAGCGCCGCACGATGCGATCGACGATCGCCAGTCCCAGGCCGGCGCCCTCGCTGACCCCGCGGGCGTTGTCCAGGCGCGCGAACGGCCTCAGCAGACGGGCGATCTGCTCGGCGGGCACGCCGCTGCCCTGGTCGCGAACCACGACGCGCAGCCCACCGGCGATCCGGCGGGCGTCGACGGACAGGCGGACGACCCCCGCGCCGGGCCGACCCGGCGGGGTGCGGCCGTATCTGAGGGCGTTGTCGATCAGGTTCGACAGCAGGCGTTCAAGATCGGTCCGATCACCGCGCCACCGTGTCCCGGGCGGGCTGCCGGTATTCAGCACGAGGTCACCGCTCTGGGTCTGGGCACGATAGACCTGTGACAGCTGCTCGAGAACTTCCGGAATGGACACTTCCTGGATCGAAGTACCGGCGCCGGCCCGCGCAAAGTCGACGAAGCGGCCCACGATGACGTCGATGCGCTCGATGTCCTCGATGATTGAATCTCTGACTTCCGGCTCTAGCGGCGCGAGCTCGGCCTCCATCCGCATGCGCGCGAGCGGGCTGCGGATGTCGTGCGAGATGCCGGCCAGCGTCAGAGCGCGATCGTGCTCGAGTTCGGCGATGTCTGCGGCCATCGCATTGAAGCGGCGGTTCACGGACGCGATCTCGCTGACCAGGTTCTCGCGCAGGCGTCGTGGCGTTTCTCCCCGCCGAAGCTGCGAAATCGCCTGGGCGAGATCCGCCAGCGGTCGGTTCAGCGTGCGGCTCAGGGCCAGAGCACCGACCAGTGCCAGCCCGGCGGCCAGGGCCACGATGGTCCAGATGTCCGGCCCGAAATGCCGGTCGATGCGGCGACGCTGCATCTGCACCCAGTACTGGTCCTGGTCGATGCTGAAGCTGACCCAGAGCCCCTCCTGATCGTTCACCCGTTGCGAGACGAGCGTCTGGGGACCGAGAAGATTCTGTACGCGCGGCGTCAACAACGCCAGCCGATGCGTGAGGCCGGGGAGTTCGATCCGGTCGGACGGCTCCAGCGGCAGAACACGGATCCCCTCTTCGTTCGCGAGTTCGCGCAACAACGTGATCCGACGCTCGGGTTGCGAGCTGACCAGCGCCGAGCGGGTCAGGTTGACGATGGACGCGACCTCCCAGGCAAGACGTTGCTCGGGCGGCGCGCTGTCGGCAACCTTCAGAAGAACCAGCAGCGTGGCCAGGCTCGCGCCCACGAGCGTGGTGAGGAGCGCGAAGGTGCGCCAGAAGAGGCTGATGCGGAGGCGTCCGCGCAGTGCGAGCGCCAGCCGCCGGCGGCGGCCCCGTGGTTCCCTGGCCGTCGCGCGCTGGCCCGCCCTTCCGGGCGGATCAGTCGTCGTCCGGGACGAAGACATAGCCGACGCCCCATACTGTCTGGATATAGCGCGGCTGCTGAGGGTCCGGCTCGAGGATCTTGCGGAGACGCGAAATCTGAACGTCCAGGCTGCGGTCATAGGCGCCGTACTCGCGCCCCCGCGCAAGCGCCATGAGCTTTTCGCGAGACAGCGGCACTCGTGGGTGCTGCACCAGGACCTTCAGAACGCTGAACTCTCCCGTCGTGAGCGGTTGCGGCGCGCCATCGCGCGTGAGCTGTCGGGTGGACAGATTGAGGTGGAACGCGCCGAATCGCACTTCGCCGGCTGTTGCCGAGGGAGCGCCGGGCGCCTCGGCCGCGGGCCGGCGACGCAGCACCGCGTGTATCCGGGCGAGCAACTCGCGAGGGTTGAAGGGCTTGGGCAGATAGTCGTCCGCTCCGACCTCCAGGCCGACGATCCGGTCGACGTCGTCGCCCTTGGCGGTCAGCATGATCACCGGGGTGCGGTCGTTGGCTTCGCGCAGCCGGCGCAGGATGGTGAGGCCGTCTTCGCCGGGCAGCATCAGATCGAGAATCACGATGGCGAAGGGTTCGCGGAGCATCAGGCGGGACATCGCGGGGCCATCCGCAGCGACGCTCACCTCGAACTGGTTCTCCGACAGATAACGCCGCAGGAGTTCCCGCAGTTTGGGATCGTCGTCGACGACGAGCAGTCTGGGCAATGGGTTGGTCATGGGTGGTAAACGGCAAATCCGCCGTGAAAGCGGGCGGTTCAGAACCGGAACCGCGCGGCGGATGCCACGCAGGACTCGTTAGTGTCGGGTTCCGCGGACAAGTTTTCCACGGGTGACAGCAAAAGGCTAACGCTTGGTTACAACGCTTACCAGGGGATTCCAGGCTGGCGCGGGGCGGGCGTTTACCATCGGAGGGCGCCAAACCGCTGTACCGCTGCACTATAAATGAAATCGCCAGTTTCTCTTGCGCTCGCCCTTCTCGTCGTGTTCCTCCTCGTCGCCGCCGCGTGGTGGTGGGAAAAGCCAGCCCGTCGCACGGGGCCGATCGCCGCGAGCGGAAATGCCTCCGATTCCGGGTTGAGCGCGCGGGAGCGTCGGGACCTGCGTCGCCAGCTGCGCGAACAGGCCTTCGACGCAACGCGGGAGCGCGCCGCGGTGCACCCGGTCATGAGCCGCCAGCCGTGACCGAGCGGCTGCCCGTAGCGGGTGTGCTGCTCGGAATCGCCCTCGCGGACGACGCCGTGGCGGTCGCCGTGAACGGACACCGTCCGGGCGATTCCTTTGCGGCGGACGCCGCCGTGGCCGCGGATCCGGCGGAGAATGGTCTGCGCGACGGCTTGCTCGGGCTCATCGAATCGCTGCTCGACGGTTGCGGTCTGCGTCGTCGGGATATCTCGGGGGTCGTGTTCGAGGCGGGCCCGGGCGGTTTCTCCCGGGTTCGTGCCGGCTGCGCGGTCGCCCAGGGCCTTGGCTGGGGCCTCGACATCCCGGTCGGGGCGGTCGACTCGCACTTCTTGCGCGCCTTGTGCCTGAGCCCGGGCGCCGGATCCGGGGGCGACCTCCGGGTGATCATCGTGCGGGACGCGCGGATGGGGCATCGGTTCGTATCGGTGCACGAATGCCGGGCCGGACAATGGTCGGCAACCTTGCCCGTGCGGTCGATTCCCACCGATGAGGTGGCTGCCGCTCTCTCCCTGCTCCCGGAGCCGGGCAGTGCCATTCAGGTCATTGCCACCGGCGATGCGATCGACGAGCTCATCGCCTCGGACCGGGAATTCGGTTCCTGGCGTCGAACGGCTGCGGCCGATCCTGTGGACCAGGCCGTCACGCTCGTGACGCGTGCGGCGGGATACGCGACCTGGGGCCCGGCGCGCGATGCCCGGCCGCTCTACCTGCGAGACAAGATCGCGCTCGATCTCGACGAGCAGGCCGCCCTGCGCGCGTCCCGTACCCTCGCGCAGTAAGCCGCGCCGTGGCGTACCGGCGGTTCGGGCGACGCCGTGTGCGACCATTGCATCCATGATCGTCAGCCCGGAACTCACGCTCAGGGGGATGACCCAGGCCGATCTGCGCGTGGTCGTGCCGATCGAGCGGGACATCTACGAGTCGCCCTGGACCTACGGCAACTTCCGCGATGCCCTGCGCAGCGGCTATCCGGCGTGGGTGGTCCTGACTGATGAAACCCGCGATCCCATCGGCTACACACTCGTCATGAACGTGCTGGACGAATGCCATCTTCTGAACCTCAGTGTTTCGCGCGA
>JAUIAI010000458.1 GCA_030425615.1 Gammaproteobacteria bacterium | reverse complement strand
GCGGCAGCCGGTGGCGGCGAAGGATCTGCTCGTCGCGGGCCGGCGCGAACTGGCCCCGGAAGTGCACACCCTCGGGCGGCAACTCCACGCCCTGCGGCGCCTCGACCGAGAAGTCGTCGAGCGAGAAATCGCTCGTCATGGTCTGCTCGGCGGTCTCGTTCACCATCTTGAATCCGACCCAGCAGCCGCTGGCCCGCGACATCGCCCAGCCGTGAAGCGCGAACGGCACGACCTCCGCGGCGTCGGCAGGGTACAGGGTGGGAATCGAATGAGCCGCGAATGCCTGCTGGCTGTGATGCGCGACCGTGGAGGATTTGCCGGGGTGATCGTCGCCCACCACCGCGAGCACACCGCCGTTCGGGTGGGTTCCGGAGTAGTTGCCGTGCTTGAGCGGATCTCCGGATCGATCCACCCCCGGACCCTTGCCGTACCACAGCCCGAACACGCCATCGACCGTGGCGTCGCCCATGACCGCCAGCTGCTGCGTGCCCCAGACCGCGGTGGCGGCGAGATCCTCGTTCACGCCCGGCTGGAAAGTGATGTCGGCCGCCTGGACATGCTTGCGCGCAGCCCACAGCGACTGATCGACCCCGCCCAGCGGCGACCCGCGGTAGCCCGAGACATAGCCGGCAGTGTTCAACCCGGCGCGCCGGTCGAGTTCACGCTGCAGGATCAGCGCCCTTACGAGCGCCTGGGCGCCGTTGATCAGGACCCGCCCTTCGTGGCGGGTGTATTTGTCATCGAGCGAAATCGCTTCCGACGGTGCATTCATGGTGTGTCTCCAACGGTCGGGCCAGCCGATGCACGCTCGACGCACGGTCTCCTTCACGGGGGAGCCTCTTTCGCACGAGTGGGCATCGCGCCCCGCTTCACGAAGCGGGTGTCTCGTACATCATAAGCGAGCCGGGCCGGGCCGACCGGATCGCGCACAATCCGGGTTCGACCCAGGAGACGAAACATGACCGACGATGAACTGATGGCGGCGATCCGTGCCGAGACCGACCCCGGATGCGTCGTGGCGCCGGCCGAGGCGCGTGGCCGGCAGGTCTCGTCGCTGGGCCACCAGATTCCCGACGCGCCGGTCCTGCGGCCCGCGAGCACCGAGCAGGTGGTGACCTGCGTACGCCTCTGCGGCGCGGCGGGTCGCGCGCTCATCGCGCTCGGTGGCGGCACGAACTATGCCGGATCAACGGCCCCGACGGAACGCGGCGAGTGGTATCTCTCACTCGAGCGGATGAACCGCATCGAATCCGTCGACGCCGAGAACCGGATCGCCGTCGTACAGGCCGGCGTGGTGCTCCAGAACATCCAGGAGGCGGCCCGGGAGCACGGCGTGCAGTTCGCGGTCGACCTCGGCGGCCGCGGCTCCGCAACCGTCGGCGGCCTGATCGCCACGAACGCCGGCGGCGAACGTGTCTTCCGCTACGGCATGATGCGCGAGCAGATCATCGGGCTCGAGGCGGTGCTGGCGGACGGACGCGTGGTCGACCTGATGGACCGGGTGATCAAGAACAACGCTGGCTATGACGTCAAGCAATGGTTCATCGGCACCGAAGGCACGCTCGGCATCGTCACGCGTGCCGTGCTGCGCCTTCGAGCGGCGCCGAACTCCGTGCAGACTGCCCTTCTCGCCCTGCCCTCGGTCGATGATGCGCCCGGGCTGCTCAACCGGATCGAGACGGCGCTCGGCGGCACGCTCTCGGCCTTCGAATTGCTCTGGCCGGAGTTCTACGAAACGATGTGCGGCGGCCCCGCTCCACCGACGCGGGCGCCTACGTGCTGATGGAGGCGGAAGGAGGCGACCCCGACCGCGACGCCGATCGGTTCGAGGCGATGCTGGAAACCCTGCTCGAGGACGGTCTGATAGACGACGCGGCGATCGCGCAGTCGCACGCGGAGCGAGAGGCGATCTGGCTGATCCGGAACGACATCCCCTACTTCGGCAGCCGTTGGCGTCCGACCGTATCGCTCGACGTCAGCGTGCCGCTGCGGCAGATGCCGGCGTTCGCACGCGAACTTCGCACGGCGCTGGCCGCGCGTTTCCCCGGCTCGCGCTCGTGCGTCTTCGGGCACGCGGCGGACAACAATCTGCACATTGCGGTGAACTGGGGACCGGACACCCGCAAGCATGCGCACGAGATATCCGAGTGCGTCTATGAACTCGTGATGCGGCTCCACGGCTCGATCTCCGCCGAACACGGCATCGGCCTCGAGAAACGCGAATCCCTGAAACGGCACAAACAGCCGGTGGCCCTGGCGCTCATGCGCGAGATGAAGGGTCTGCTCGACCCGCAGGGCGTACTGAACCCGGGCAAGGTCGTGTCCTGACCGCCGCCCGGGACCGGATCAGAGCCGACGCACCATTTCGGCCACCCGCGCGGCGTCCAGACCGCCTGCGGTGCTCCTGATCTCTGGCAGGTATTGTTGCTGCAGGCCCTGCGCCGAACCGACGAGGGTGTCGAAGGTCTGACGCAGCGTCGCTGCATCCATCTGACGTCCGCCGGCATAGTGCCGCCGGGCCAGTTCACCGATGGCCCAGGTGCTCGCGAACGAGAAGGCCATGCCGGTGGCCGTTCGGCCGGCACGGCCCGCGGTTCGGCCGAGCACACCGCCGAGCAGTCCGCCGATGAGCTTGCGGCCGAACTGCTCGAGGGTCTGAGAGCCCATCCCGATACCCGCGGCCACCAGGAACTCCTTGATGTGACCCTGGTCCAGTGAATAACCGTGCAGGCTGCCGATGCGGTAGACCAGCCGGATCTGCAGCGGGATGATCGCGAGCGATGCCCACGACTGGGGCAGCAGCTCCAGCGCACCCGCCAGAATGGCCGCACGCTTGATCATCGAGGCCTCCTCCTCGGACGGCGCATCGGAGACGCCGCCGGCGGAGCCGGCCGCAGGGTTCCCGGCTGGATTGGTGAGCGAGCCCGCCGCCACGGCGCCGCCGGACGCCCCGGCGTCCGCCACCGCGGGCACATCGTCGGCCGCGTGAACGACCGTCTCCGCCTGGGCGTCGATCTCCCGCGCGGCGGCGGCCTCCAGTCCGAGCAGTCCGGCCAGCCGGTCGAGGAAGACACGCTCGGCCTCGTTGACCAGCCCGTCGGCGTCGCAGACGCAGACGGCCATCTCGTAGGCCAGCCGTCGCTGGGCGTCGTCCGTGAGCGCCTCTGCCGCCTGTTCGAGCGGCAGTCTCCCGAGCAGGACCTCGCCCGTGGCCGCGGCGATCGCACCGCCACCGTCGGCGTCCCGATCGAGCGCCTCGGCGACCTCGCGTACGCGGGCCCGCTCACGTTCGCCCTGGGAACCGTCGGCAAAGGCCGCGTGCACCGCGATGGCGAGCAGGTTGCGCAGGGAGTCGTCGTTCATGTCGGTCCTCCGTCGGATGGGATGCCGGATCGGCCTGCAATGACCGGCATGCTACCGCCGCCCGTGGCGGATCGGGCACGGCGGCGCCGGACGCATCGTATGATTATCCCGAACGAACCACGTCGCCCCGGCGACGACACCGAACCCGAACCCGGGAGGCGCAGATGGGCTGGTTTTCGAAGAAGGACGAAGGATTCTTCCTGTCCACCGTGGTGCCGCGCGGCGAAGGCGCGACGGTCAAGACGTATCTCGGGGTGGTGCACGGTGAAGCGATCATCGGCGCGAACATCTTCCGCGACATGTTCTCGTCGATCCG
Organism: Gammaproteobacteria bacterium; assembly: GCA_030425615.1. Lineage (GTDB taxonomy): Bacteria > Pseudomonadota > Gammaproteobacteria > Burkholderiales > Burkholderiaceae_E > JAUIAI01. Next base: position 136 of record JAUIAI010000458.1, on the reverse strand, counting down.
CGATGTGGTCGGCGGCCGTGCGGGGGGCTATGAACGCGCGCTGTCCGGCGCCCGCGACGCCGCGCTCGAAGACATGATCGCAACGGCCCGCGAGCTGGGCGCCGACGGCATCGTCGGCATCGACGTCGACTACGAG
>JAUIAI010000457.1 GCA_030425615.1 Gammaproteobacteria bacterium | reverse complement strand
CCTGGGTCATGGGAGAGCGCTACACGGTCTGCGATCCGTACCTGTTCACGATCTCGCGCTGGCTCGCGGGCGACGATGTGGACATCGGCCGCTTCCCCAGGGTGCAGGCGCACGCCGCGCGGATGGAGGCCCGACCGGCCGTGCAGAGAGCGCTCGTCGAGCACGCCTGAGGCACCTGGGAACCGGCCGGCAAGGGCGCGACATGCGCTGGTTGCTCGCATGGCTGGGGCACTGGGCACGGTGGGCGTTGCCCCTTGGCGTGTTCACGGGCATCGCGCTTCCGCAACTCGCCTCGTTCGCACGGCCGGCGCTCACCGCGGCGGTCATCGGCACCCTGACGGTCACGATCCTGCGCCTCGACTGGCAACGCCTGGCCGCCGCGGTCGCTGCGCCGGGGCAGTCGCTGCTCCTGACCGGCTGGCAGCTCGTGTGTTCGCCGCTGCTCGTGTGGCTGGGCTGCCGCCTCCTCGATGCGCCGCCTGCGCTCTGCCTGATCCTGCTGCTGCAGGCCGCGGCTCCGCCGATCGGTTCGGCGGCAGCCTTCGCGCTCTTCGTCGGGATCGACGGCTCGCTCACGCTGGTGAGCACCGTGCTCTCGACGCTCCTGCTGCCTCTGACGCTGACGGTCCTGATGGCGTTGCTCACGGACACCGGCGGCGTGACGGTCGATCTGGGCGGCTTCTTCGTCAGGGTGCTGATGCTCGTGGCCGCCCCGTTCGCGCTGGCGTGGCTGATCCGGCGCCTCGCGGGCCCGGTCCGCCTGCAACGCGAGGCACCGGCCCTGGGCGGGCTCAACGTCCTTCTGCTCGTGATCTTTGCCGTGGCGGTGATGGACGGTGTGACGGCCACGCTGCTCGCCGAACCCGCCACCGTCGCCACCCTGCTCTCGATCGCGGTCTTGATGGGCGTTCTGCTGCACCTGCTGCCACTGGTGCTCTTCAGGCGCGCCGGACGGGAAGCGGCGCTGGGCGCCGCGCTTGCCAGCGGCAACCGAAACATGGGTCTGATGCTGGCCGTGACGGGTGCGGCCGGCGGCCCCTCGTTCGCGCTCTATGTCGGGCTCGCACAGATTCCCATGTATTTCGCGCCGTTGCTGCTCGCGCCGCTGGCGCGGGCCGTGCACACCCGGAGCGCCCGCTGAGAGGCGAGCAGGCTCTGTAACAATTGCTGCGACGCACCAGGCGCCGTACACTTGATTGCACGCGCCTTTCCCTGTCCGCGGCAGGGCTATCCTGAACGTTATAGATCGTGCCCCGGCCGGTGAGCGAACACTCACCTTGTCGAAACCAGGGAGTTCCCCGATTGCGAGTTCCGGTTGCCCAAGTTACGATCGGTTACAGATGTACCGGGCACCGATCTTGCCCGATCCGAATCACGCAATCCGCCGGTCTTGTGACCTATGTCGTTTCCGCTGTCTGAACCATTTCGTACCGTTCGTCCACATACGAGTCCTATCGAAGACGGGGCGAGCCCCCGGCCCGACAAGGCTGCGGTGACGAACGGGTCAAGGAGGCCCGAACCGATGCGATTGTTCAGGAATGGGAATTGGCGTGCGGGCCGGAACGCCCGGCGGGCTCACAGGATGCTGAACTGGCTCGCGCCCAACGTGTTCGGCCAGCTCGAAGCCCCACAGCTTCCGCCCGAAGATGTCACCGGCGCGCTGCGTGCCATGGCCATGAAGGGATTCGCCGGCGAATGGCCGGTCCTGTCACTCGGCGGCCAGAGCATTGCGCTGGTCCCCGGCCTTGCCTCGCAGGTCGACGCGTGCTGGGCCGTTCCGGGCATAGACCATCAGGCCAAGGTTTCCTATCTCGTGTTCGGTGTCGGCAGAACCCCGTTCCACAGCCTGCAGACCACGCCCGCCGAAGCGGTATCTGAAGCCCGTCGCCTGCGGCCCATGGAGCCCGGCGAACGGCAGACGCCTTCCGTCGAGGTGGCGCAACCGTCTCTGGCCTGATCCCGGCCTGCCATCCTTACGGCGGCGGCCACCCGGCTCCTCGAGGGCGCACACCTGCAAAGGTCGTGCGCCCTTTGCGCATCCGCACCGCCCCGTCCGGTCGGACTTCCGGTGCCCGCCCCCCCATCTCTGCCCGCACCGGCTTCCAGGACTCCGGGATATCGGGACTGCGGCAGATCGGTTTGAACCTCGGGCGCCACCACGCCGACCCATGATCGAAAGCAGCCGCGGCTGCCCATCCAGACGGAGTCGATCATGCACGCCACCAGCCACCTGCCCCCCGCCGCCCGCTACCGCGCCGAACGCCTCGAGTCGGTGATCACGGAGTGGATCGAAGACGATCACTGGGATGAGAACGAGATGCTCGACGAAACGCTCCGTTTCGATCTCGCGGGCGTCGAATTCGCAGATCTCGACGACTGAGTCGCGACCCTGCGGAATCGCGGCGGTGTGGCTGCGACCCCACATCGCCGTCGATGGCGCCGCCGCCGACCCTGCGCGACGGCACGATCGTCGCCCCGGTTCGTCAGCGCGGCCGCGGTTCGGTGACGCTGGGAAGCATGAATGCCAGCCCAGACACCGTCCCCCGGTCGCCAGCCGCGCAGGCGGCCGAGCCGATCTTCATCCCCTGGCCCGCGAACGGGCGTGCGCATCGCGCCCGGGGGCCGTCCGGGCGCGATGCGGCGGCCGGTTCCGGTCTGATCGACGGTCGCGCCGAAGCCGGCGGTTCCCCGGGCCGGGCGGGCACCCTCCGACACGCCGCAAGGTTGATCCGTGAGGCCACGGGACATGTCTGTGTCACCGACTATCTTCGACCGGGCGGGCGTTTCGCCCTGATTGCCAGCCGGGTTCCCGAAGAGCTGGCAGCGTTCCTGCGCGCGCGTCCGGAGACCGCACCGGACCTGTTCAGCTTCGCGGCCGAAGGAGACCGCTGGACCTTCTGGCGCGTGGCCGAGGGACCGGACGACCCGGCCGCCAGGGAGCCGCAGGACGCCCCGGCAACGCTCTCGTCCAGAACGTTGCGGATTCAACTGACCGAACTCGACGCACTGCCCCTGTAGCAGCCTGCCGTAAGTTCTCCTGCCCCCTGGATTCATTCACCGGAGCGGTCTTGCAAGGCGCCGGGGCGCCCGCCGGACCGTGGGCCGGCCTCCGTGCGGGCGTTCGGACCGGGCGCCCCGTTTCACCGGAGCAGGCCCTCGCTGCATCGCACGACCCCTCGTTCGCACGGATCGCGCATCGGCTGATAATCTTCGTTTCCTGCATGGCGACTGGCGCCATCGCGGCAATGATCAAGGAGACATTCATGCTGAAAACCCGAACGACTGCCGGCGCGGTGATGGCCACTGCGGTCGCGGTTGCGCTGACCTCGTGGGCCCCGGACGCGGATGCGCAGAAGCGCGTGCGCTGGAAGATGCACTCGGCCTTCGGCCTGAGCCTGCCGGTCCTCGGCCGCCCGAGCAAATACATCGCGGAACAGGTCAGCGCGATGTCTGGCGAGAAGTTCGACATCAAGGTCTTCGAACCCGGTGCGCTGGCGGGTGGCTTCGCTTACTACGACCCGGTGAGCAAGGGCGCCATCGACGCGGCGTTCGGTACGCCCGGCGCGAACCAGGGCAAGAACTCCGCGTACGCGTTCGTGTCGACCTGGCCGTTCGGCCCGGGCATCGGTGAGTTCCTCGCCTGGATGAAGTACGGCGGTGGTGTCGATATCGCCTCGGAGCTCTACGCCCGGGACAACATCAAGTACAACTTCTGCGGGATGATCTCTCCCGAGACCTCGGGCTGGTTCCGTACCGAGATCAAGAGCCTGGAAGACCTCAAGGGGCTGAAGATGCGCTTCTTCGGCATGGGGGCC
>JAUIAI010000456.1 GCA_030425615.1 Gammaproteobacteria bacterium | reverse complement strand
CGGGCCGCGCGCTCGGCGCGGGCCCTCGCCCCGGCGCCGTCGAGCCAGCGGCGCAGGCGCCCGAGTGCCTCGGCGGCCACGAAGGTGTCCGCCTCTTCGTACAGTTCCACGTGATCCGTCGTGGTGTCGTGCAGTCCCGCCACGAAGACCGTATCGGACGGCAGGTCGATGCCGTGTGCCGGCAGCCCGGCCCGGACACCGGGGTCGTTGAGCATCGAGGCCAGCAGGCGGGCGGACACCTCTCCGGTGTGGCCGCCGCAGGCGCCGCAGTGATAGGCGCTCTCGTGAGGATTGTTGGTGGTGCTCGCGCCGTGCCCGAGCAGCAGGACGATCGGCGCATGGCCACGGGTCAGACTCATCGCCCGCAGGATCGCGGCCGCCGTCTCGGCACGGGCGCCGGACGGGGATTCGCCCTCCAGCCTGGGCATGGGCGTACGTCCCCGCGCACCGCGCCCGAGCCCCAGCGCGCCCGCGAGGAGCTTTGCACCGTAGAACGGCCCGGCGGCCTCGACGAAGGCGAAGGAAGAAACCGCGGCCTGCCGGAATCGCCCCCAGGCGCGCGTCGCACGTGCGACGATCCGCGCGTGCCTCTCCCGCTCAGGCGCCGCGTGACTCGTCGAGCGCAGCGTCGGCGAAAGCAGGACCGGCAGTCGGGCCTCGACGGAGTCCGATCCGTGCGGCCGATGCGCGAGCGGCAGACCGAAGAATCCGGCGAAGCCGAGCGTCTCGATCCCGCCGTCCTGCGCCTCGAACGCCCTGCGGAACACTTCGGAACGCACGTCGATGCAGAAAGCGGCCTGCACCGCCGGCCGCGCCTGCCGGGGCGCCGGACCGGACAGCGTCACCGACAGCCGTCGCTGCCACGCCCGCTCGGCCGCGTCCTGGAGGATGGCGTCGACGACATGTTCGGGGCCGGCGAGCACAGGCGCCCCGTGCTGCGCGACGACCTCCGACCAGCGCTGCCGTACGCCGGGCACACGGGTCACCAGCGCCTCATCCCACAGCAGACGGATTGCGAGCATGGCCGCCAGGGTCTCGTCACTCCGGCCGTCCGATTCGGCCTGCCAGAGTTGCCAGCGCGCGTGCTGCGCCCATCCGCCCAGATCCATGACGAGCCGGTGAAACACCGTCTCGGCCGCGTCCAGGGTGATCTCCAATGAATCCGCGGCGCGCAGGATCGCCCGCTCGGGCGTGTCCGGTGCATCGGCCACATGGGCACAGAAACCCTGAAGGCCGGCGATCTCGGGGGTGAGATCGTGCACCGCCCACGCCCGCCAGGCGGCGAAGGCGCTGCGCCCCGGCGCGGGCAGCCAGAGCGCCTGGCCGCGGTCGAAGTGTCCGGCCGCCCACAGGCCGAAGGTTCGCGCGATCAGAGCCGGCCAGTCCGTACCGGTCTCCACGGCCGCGATATCGGCGAGCGTCGGCAGCGCCGCTGCATCCGCTGATGTCGCATCCGGATCGCGTCGCCCACCGCAGTTCATCGCGGCCGCCTTGAGTGCCGCCACCGAGACCGGCTTGGCCGCGGAAGGATGCGCGTGCAGCGCGGCGGCGAGGTCTTCATCGAGGATCCGGCCCGCGGCGATCGCATCGGCCATTTGCGTCCGCCGCCAACGCAGGCTCACACCGCCGACCCGCTCGAGCCTGGCCATCGCGGTGGCCAGGTCTTCGCCCGTCTGGCCGAGGAACGGATTCACCGCCACGGTGGCATCCAGCGGGAAGGCCGGCGGGACCGCGCGCAGCGCTCTCTTCGCGGCCTCGAGCAGACCGGTGATCCGCGCGGGGGCGATCCTTGCCTTGTCTGGGAACATCTCGGGACTCCGTTTTTCAGTCGCGTGACGCCAGCCGGAATCCGCCGATGAGGCGGTCCAGCAGCGCATTGAGGTAGAGGCCGTTCGCCAGGTGCACCCGCAGGCCCGCCGCGGCCGGGTGATGCGCCCAGAGCGGGAACAGCGTCTGTGCCGCGGCCACGACCCCGAAGGAACTCACGGCCAGTGCGATGAGCGCCCACTCGCGCGCGCCGACGTCCGGCGCGCCGGGGAGCGCATGGCCCCAGAGCAGCGCGGCCAGATCCTGAAAGGCGAAGTACGCGACTGCGGCCCCCGAGGCGGCGAGCGCGGTCCGCCGTGTGAGCGCCGCAGGCGCCGCGTCCGCCAGGCCCTGCGCAACCAGGCCACACCGAAGATCAGCATCGCACCCAACGCCAGGGCCTGAGGCGACTTGGCGCCCCCGATCAGAACGAACGCACCGGCGACGGCCGCGTACAGCAGCAGAGCCAGGACGAATGATCGCCCGACGGCGGCCGCGCCCGGCACGGCAACCGGCCCGGGACGCCGGACCGCCGCGACGGCGCCGACGGCGCCCCCGGCGCTCAGGAATGCGTGCGCCTTGTACAGCGAATGCGCGACGATGTGCAGCAGCGCGAGCGGCCACAGACCCAGCCCGCACTGCAGCAGCATGAAGCCCATCTGAGCGACCGTGGACCAGGCGAGCGCGGTCTTGACGGCACTCTGGGTCAGCATGACCACCGCACCGAACAGCGCCGTGAACCCGCCGAGCATCACCAGGGCGGCCATCGATCCCGGACTGGCCTGCACCACCTCGGCCGTGCGGATGAGCATCAGCCCCCCCGCATTGATGATGCCGGCATGCAACAGCGCGGACACTGGCGTGGGCGCTTCCATCACCTCAGTCAGCCACCCGTGCACGGGAAACGCCGCGGTCTTCAGCGCGGCCGTGACGACCGTCGAGTGCGGCCACGGACGCCATCACGGCGAAGTCCGCGGACCCGAAAGCGAACCAGAGCGCCACGGCGGCGAGCACCAGCGTCAGGTCGCCGGCATGCCAGACGAGCGCGAACTTGGCCGCCGCCCGCTTCGCCGCGGGCCGCCCGGGATAGTGCAGCAACAACCGGCGAACCCCCCTGCCCACGGCGAAGAAGGCCAGGATCAGCACCGCCAGGCTCGCGGCATGCACCAGAACCAGGACGGCCGCCAGCGTCGCGGCCATGGTCCCGTGGAAAGCCCCTTCGCGCTCGTCGCCGTCCAGGTAGGTCCGGCTGTAGCGGAGCACCACCCAGCCGATGAAGGCAACCAGCACCGTCATCGTCGCGCTGACCACGTCGACGCGCAGGGCCAGTCGCGCCGAGCCCTCGAACGCCGCCAGCGTGAGCGGCCCGTCGGCCAGGAGTTGCAGCCCGCCGATCAGCGCCAGACCCAGCGAGCCGGCCGCGGCCCACTCGGACGATCGGGGCAGCCGGCCGGGCCTGACCCCGGGGCGGCGCCAGCCCGCGACTGCGACGGCGAGCAACAGGAGCGGTGAAGCGAGCTGGAGCGGAAGGAGCGGGAACATGAGGCGCGTCGGATTGGGGATTCGACGAGCTTACCGGCGCGACAAAATTAAATAAAATACAAAAATTCTAGTTATTCGTTCTATGAAAAAGAACAATGGTCACCCTCAACCTTCACCACCTCCGGCTGTTCCGCGCGGTCGCCCGGGACGGCACCCTCACCGGCGCGGCGCGCGCCCTGCACCTCTCCCAATCGGCGTTGTCGACCCAGATCAAGGCGCTCGAGGCGGCGCTCGGGGGCGAAGACCGCGGCCATCTGCGGCCGGCTGTAGCGGGGGATCATCGGGGACTCCAAACGGGGGCGGGCATTCTCTTAGCAGCGACCGGGGCGAACCGGAAGATCGCCGCCGGGCGGGGTGACGATCCGCCTTGGCCATGACGGCACGCCAGCACTACAACCGGCGATCATGACCCCAGAGCCTGCCGCCCGCACGATTCCTGTCGCGACTTCTTCTTTGGACCGACGCCGCCGGCTGCCGCTG
>JAUIAI010000455.1 GCA_030425615.1 Gammaproteobacteria bacterium | reverse complement strand
GACGGCGGGGTGCCGCCTCGTGCCGCGGCCGGTGAAGCCCGGGGGGCGGCGTGCCGGCGGTGGCCGTGCCGCTTGTCCGGCATGCCGGGCTGATACCATCGGCCGGGCCTGTCCGCAGGCATCCCGCAACCAGCCACGCCCCCATGACAGCAGACCGATCCCATCCGTCCCGCGAGCTGCAGACCGCCTCGCGTCTCGTCGACACCGCGCGCCGCTTCGAGGAACGCATCCAGACCGCGAACCTGCCCGTCTACCGGGCGTCGACGGTGTTGTTCGATTCACTGGACGAGGCGGCCGCCACCGGTCAGGCCACCATGGCGGGCGAGTGGCACCGGAGCACCTACGGCACGGCGGGTACGCCGACCACGTTTGCGCTCATGGATGCGCTGGCCGAGATAGAGGGTGCCGGCGCCGACTGCCGCGCGGCGATCATGCCGTCCGGTCTCGCGGCGATCACCGTGCCGTTGCTCGCGTTCCTGTCGCCCGGTGAGCGCATGCTGATGAGCGACTCGGTCTACGGACCGGCGCGCAACTTCGCGGAGGGCATGCTCGCGCGGATGAACGTCGAGACCGTCTTCTTCGATCCGGCGATCGACCCGGCCGGGCTCGCCGATCTGATCACGGACAACACCAGGGTGCTGTACCTGGAGAGCCCCGGCAGCTACACCTTCGAGTTGCAGGACGTACCGGCGCTGACGGCGGTCGCGCGCGATCGCGGTCTGATCAGCATGATCGACAACGCCTGGGCCTCGCCGGTCTTCGCCCGCCCGTTCGAATGGGGCGTCGATCTCTCGTTGCTGCCCTTGACCAAGTACTGGGGCGGCCACTCCGACGTCCTGATGGGTGCGGTCACGATTCGCACCGAGCTCTGGCCCCGGCTCTGGCAGGCGGTACGACAGCTCGGCATCTGCGTCGGCGGCGACGACGCCTGGCTCATCCTGCGCGGCATGCGTACGGCCGACGTGCGCATGCGTCGTCACGAGACCAATGCTCTGGCAGTGGCGCGGTGGTTGCAGTCGCAGCCGGAAGTGGAGCGGGTGCTTCACCCGGCACTGCCCGAGCATCCGCAGCACGAACTCTTCAAGCGGGACTTCTCGGGCTCGAGCGGCCTGTTCTCTTTCGAACTGAGTCCGCGGATCGGGCGTGCGGGGGTCAAGGCCCTCTGCGAGGGGCGGCAGCACTTCGGCATGGGCTATTCGTGGGGTGGATTCGAGAGTCTCATCATGCCGGCGAACATCCGCCGCACGGTTCAGCCCTGGGAGGGCGGCACGCTGATCCGGGTTCACATCGGCCTCGAAGACCCGGGCGATCTGATCGCCGATCTGGAGGCCGGATTCGAGGCGATGCGGGCGACCGCCGGCTGAGCAGTCGGCGGCACACCGCGGCGACCGTATAGAGGAGACATGTCATGAGCCAGAACCGCGAAGTCATCGTTCGGGAGTTGCCGAAGGGCGCGCTCGAACCCGCTCACTTCGAGATGCGCGAAGCGCCGGTGCCGCGACCAGGCGACGGCGAGGTCCGGATCCGCAACATCCTGATGTCGATCGACGCGGCCAACCGCGCCTGGATGCAGGGAGCCACCTACCGCGAGGCGGTCAAGGCGGGCGACGTCATGCACACGTACGCGATCGCCGAGGTCGTCGAGTCGCGCGATCCGTCTCTCGAGCCGGGTCAGATCGTGGCCGTGGAGTCCCGCTGGGCGGATCAGGTCGTCGTGAAGGCGCGCCGCGCGGTCAGGCTTCCCGACGTGCGTCCCTTGTCGCACCTGCTGTCGGTCTACGGGATCGCCGGCAAGACCGCCTACCACGGGCTCGTGAACGTCGGCCGGCCGAAGGCAGGAGAGACCGTGGTCGTATCGGCGGCGGCCGGGTCGGTCGGCTTGTTCGTCGGGCAGATCGCCAGGGCGCTCGGGTGCCGCGCCGTGGGCATCGCGGGCGGTGAGGACAAGTGCCGGTGGGTCGTCGAGCACCTGGGGTTCGACGCCTGCGTGGATCATCGCGGCGGCAACCTGTTCGCGGACCTCCGACAGGCCTGTCCCGACGGAATCGACGTCTACTTCGACAACGTGGGCGGATCGGTGCTCGAAACCGCGCTGTTCCAGATGAACCTGCACGGGCGTGTCGTCTGCTGCGGGGCGGTGAGCCAGTACGATGCGCAGGGCCCCAGCGGGCCGCGCAATCTGCCGGGCATGGTGGTCGTCAAGCGCCTGCGCATGGAAGGCTTCATCGTGATGGACTTTGCCGATCGTGACGAGGCCGCGCTCGCGGATCTGCACCGCTGGGTCGACGAGGGGCGTCTCGTCGTGGTCGAGGACATCGTGGAAGGCCTGGAGAACGCGCCGGCCGCGCTGATCGGGCTGCTCGCGGGTGAGAATCGCGGCAAGCGCATGGTCCGCGTCGCCCCCGATCCCTGATCCGTCCAACGTGCCCCCATCGCTTGCAACCCTATCCCGATCCGAACGAAGACCATGAGCACCCCAGACCCGTTTGCCTCCCTGATCGACACCGGCCGCGACATCCAGACGGGCCGCATCACGTCCCGCGCCGTCACCGAGGCCCAGCTCGAGCGAATCGGGCGGCTGCAGCCCCGGCTGAACGCCTATGCCACGGTCGCGGCCGAGCAGGCACTGCTCGCTGCCGACCAGGCCGATCGTGAGATCGCCGCCGGGAGCCTGCGCGGGCCGCTGCACGGTGTTCCCATCGCGGTCAAGGATCTCGCCGACACGGCCGGAATCGTCACCGCCGGGGGCATGCCGCTCAACCGCCAGCGGGTGCCCGAGCGCGACGCCACCGTCATCGCACGGTTCAAGGCCGCGGGTGCCGTGCTGCTCGGCAAGCTGCAGATGACCGAGGGCGCATTCTCCGCGCACCACCCTGACATCGCCGCACCGGTGAATCCGTGGGGGGCCGGGCTCTGGCCGGGGGTGTCCTCGAGCGGTTCGGGCGTGGCGACGGCTGCCGGTCTCTGCTATGGATCCATCGGTTCGGACACGCTCGGCTCGATCCGCTTTCCCTCCACGATGAACGGAGTGACCGGGCTGAAGCCCACCTGGGGACGCGTCAGCCGTGCGGGCGTGCTGCCGCTGGCGGAATCCATGGATCACGTCGGCCCGATGGCCCGCAGCGCGGCCGATGCCGCGGCGCTGCTCGCCGCCATCGCCGGAGCGGACCCGGACGACCCGACGGCCGCGCGCGTGCCCGTTCCGGATTACCCCGGCCTGCTCGGGGCCGGCGTGTCCGGGCTGCGTATCGGAATCGACCGCGCGCTGATCGCGGCGAATGCCGAGCCCGCCGTGGCCGCGGTCACGGAGGCCGCGGCCGAGACCTTCTCACGGCTCGGCGCCACCCTCGTCGACATCCGGTTCCCGGACATGGCGCCGATGGCCGAAGACGCGCTGACCCACTGTGTCGCGGAGTGCGCGCTGGCTCACGAGGCGACTTATCCGAGTCGCAAGAGCGAGTACGGGCCCGTGCTCTCGTCGCTGATCGAGGCCGGCCTCGCCGTGGACGCGCGCGCACTGCTGCGCGTGGAGAACCGCCGGGCGGCGTTCGCCGGACGGGTCGCGGCCGTCTTCGACGAGGTCGATCTCGTCATCATGCCGGCTATGAACCGGGCGGCGCCCTCGCTGGCCGATCTCGCCGCGCAGACTTCGGACCTGCCGGCGCGCATGGCGCGGCTCCTGTTCACGGCTCCGTTCGACATGAGTCGGAGTCCCACGCTGACCCTGCCGGGCGGCCAGACCGATGCCGGGCTGCCGGTCGGGTTTCAGCTCGTGGGAGCGCATTTCGACGAAGCGCGCATCCTCGCCGCCGGCCATGCGTACCAGGAGGCGACCGAC
>JAUIAI010000454.1 GCA_030425615.1 Gammaproteobacteria bacterium | reverse complement strand
CGCCGGGTCACCGAGGGCGGGCCGTTACGCCACGTGGTGCTGATGTGCTCGGCCGTGAACGCCATCGACTTCAGCGCGCTCGAGAGTCTCGAGGCCATCAACAGCCGGCTCAAGGAAATGGGCATCGGGTTCCATCTCTCGGAGGTCAAGGGTCCGGTGATGGACCGCCTCTCGCGCAGTCACTTCCTGCACGAGCTCAACGGCCAGGTCTTCCTCGCCCAGTACGACGCGGTGCGCACGCTCACGCCGCAGATCATCGAGGGTCTCGCGGACCGGCAGGCTTCCGGGTCGGGCGCCGCCTGAGCGGCGGGCGCTTACACTCTCGCACTCATGAACACGAACCGCATCAGCGGCAGTACCCGTGTGCTCGCGCACATCGGGGTGCCCACCAGGACCTTCACCGCGCCGCTCATCTACAACCCGTGGTTCGCCGCGCGCGGGATCGACGCCGTGGTGGTTCCCATGGGTTGTGAAGCCGGGGACTTCCCGGCGTTCCTTCCGCTGGTGATGCGGCTGCAGAACGTGGACGGTGCGCTCATCACCATGCCTCACAAGCAGACCGTCGTGCCCCTGCTGGACGAGGTCGGCGAGGCGGTGAGGGTCTGTGGCGCCTGCAATGCCGTTCGCCGCGGGGCCGACGGCCGCCTCGTGGGAGACATGTTCGACGGCGCCGGCATGGTCAGGGCGCTCGCGGCGGCGGGTGCGACGCTTCAGGGCGCGTCGGTGCTGATGCTGGGTGCCGGAGGCGTTGGAGCCGCCATCGCCGCCTCGCTGGCGCAGGCCGGCTGCGCCCGAATCGCGCTGACGGATCCGCGGGAAGAGGCGGTGGCCGGGCTGGCGGCACGGCTGCGTGAACACGCCCCTCTCGTGGAGGTCATCACGGGCAACGCCGATCCTGCCGGCCATTCGGTGGTGATCAACGCCTCACCGGTAGGCATGCGCGACGAGGACCCCCTGCCGCTGGACGTGTCGCGCCTCGACGAGGGCGCCTGCGTCGGCGACGTGGTGCTCGGGCGCGAGCGCACCGGGTTGCTCGCCGCCGCCGAGGTCCGCGGGCACCGGGTGGTCAACGGCCGGGACATGTTGTTCGAGCAGATCCCGGCCTACCTCGGGTTCTTCGGCTACCCGGGCGCGGAGGTCGCCGAACTCAGGCGGCTCGCGACGCTCTGAACAACGGGCACTCGGCCGGTGCCGGAGGGTCGAGCGCGCGGGCGCGAACGCCCGCGACGGCTCGTCAGGCCCAGATCACCCGGCTGCTCGACGCGTACCAGGTCTGCACGTGGGGCGCGACGGTTTCCTCGATGCCGCGTCGCTTGATCTTCATCGTGGGGGTCAGACAGCCGTTCTCGATGGTCCAGGGCTCGTCGGCCACGACCAGCATCTGCAACTGTTCGTAGCCGGCCGTGACGGCGTTCACCTGGGCGAGCAACTGCTCGAGTTCGCGATGCACCTCTTCGCGCACCGATGACTCGTTCAGCGTGGGGCGCAGTTCTTCGGCCAGGACCACGATGGCGTAGGGCGCCGACTGCCCCACGCCGGACACCATGGACAGCTCCACCATGTGATGCGCGTTGATGCGGTTCTCGATGGGGGCGGGCGCGACGTACTTGCCCTTGGCGGTCTTGAACTGCTCCTTCGCGCGACCGGTGATCTTGAGCAGCCCGTTGCTGCCCACCTCACCCAGGTCACCGGTGCGGAAGAAGCCGTCTTCCGTGAAGGACTCGGCGTCTAGATCGGGCCGCTTGTAGTAGCCGGAGAAGGCCGCCGGCGACTTGATGAGGATCTCGCCCTCGTCGCTGAAGCGCACCTGCACGCCGGGCATGGGCACGCCCACGTAGCCCGCCGCGTTGTGCGCGGCGTCAGACGTGTGCGAGATGGAGTTGTCCTCGCTCATGCCGTAGCCCTCGTAGAGCGGCAGCCCGAGCCGCCGGTACCAGTCGATGAGCTCCGGCGGCATCGGTGCCGAACCGCTGCCGGCCATGCGTACCTGATCCAGCCCCAGGCCCTTGAGCACCTTGCGCGCCACCAGTTTGCCCACCAGGGGGATCTTCAGCAGGCGGTCGAGCTTCTCGGCAGGCATCTTGGAGAACACGCCCTGCTGGAACTTCAGCCAGAGGCGGGGCACGGAGATGAACAGGGTGGGGCGCGCGCGCTGCAGGTCCGCGAGGAAGGTGTCGAGTGCCTCGGCGAAATACAGGTGGACGTTGCCGTCGATGAGCGATGCCGCCTCCACCCAGGTGCGCTCGAACGTGTGCGCGAGCGGCAGGTAGGACAGCATCCGGCTTTCGCCCTCGCCGACGCCGTGCCGGCGCGTGTGTTCGGCGGCGGTCCGTCCGGCGGTGGTGATGGCCGCGAACGAGGTCATCACACCCTTGGGTGTGCCGGTGGACCCCGACGTGTAGAGCAGGATCGCGATGTCGTCGGGCGCACGCGTGGGCCGCCCCGCGATGGGCTCGGTGCGCGCCACGATGGCGTCCCAGGTATCGAAACCGGTCTCGGGCGCCAGCGGCAGCGCGATGCAGGGCAGACCCTGCGGAACCCCCGGTTTCTGGTGCGGCCAGGTGTCCAGCTTGCCGACGAACAGCAGGCTCGCCTCGCTGTGCCCGAGCACGTAGTTCACGGTCTCGGCCGTCTCGGTCGGGAAGATCGCCACGGTGGTGTAGCCGGCCATCCAGATCGCCAGCTCGGCCATGATGAAATGCGCGCTGTTCTTGCCGAGCATGGCGATGCGCGCGCCGGGTTCGAAGCCCTGGGCCTGAAGGTGCGCGGCCATGCGCCTGGCCTGATCGACCACCTGGCCCATGGTGTAGTCCACGACCTTGCCGCCACCGACCGGCTGGGTCATGAAGACCCGGTCGGGGTTCTTCTCGGCATGCTCCAGAACATGTTCGAGGATCAGCTTCTGCGGCGTTTGCATGTTCTTGTCTCTTCGTTCGTTGGCATCGGAATGGTGCAGCGCCCGGGCCGGACCCGGCCGGTCACGCTGCCAGACACGACTATCTCACGATCGGGCCCGGATTCGACCCCGGGAATGTGCCCCGCGCGGTGCCCGGCACCGCGAGACCGTCCGCCCGACGTGCCGGCGGATTATCACCGGCGGGTCGCGCAAAAGACCGTGATCCACTACGGGTTTCGGCGGATCGTGGCGGTCCCGGACGGCCATCCTCGTGCCTCGTGCCGGCCCGCGGCCGACCGCGGTGCACCGGTTCCTCAGGCGGCCTGGGCCACCGCCTCGCCGCCGAGCGCGTCCACCAGTGCATCGAACAGGTTCGCCAGCTCGCGCGTCATCAGCGTCGCGTCGGCCTCGAAGCGGGCGCGCTTGTCGTCGCTGCCGGATTCACCGGTCTCTTCTGCGAGGATCTCGAGCGGCTTGATGCGCTTGATCTCGAAACGGTCCGTCAGCACGAAGCTGATGCGGTCGTTCCAGGTCATGGCCAGCCGGGTGCACTGCTTGCCCGCCTCGATGTGGCGCGCCAGCTCCTCGGGCGGCAGGTCGTCGTTCGCGTAGCGGATCGAGGCCTTGCCCTGGCGGGCGCTCAGCGCCGCGTCCTGGTCGATGGTGAAGCCCGCGGGTGCCTCGCCCGACAGCAGCCACTCCGTCATGACCTCGGCCGGCGCGCGCGCCAGCTTCACCGGGCGTGCAGGGAACCGTTCGATGGCCCGGGCGAGCAGTGAGAACACCTCCTCGGCGCGGTTCGCGCTGCCGGCGTCCATCGCCAGCCAGCCGTTGACCGGATCGATCCAGACCCCGGTGTCCGAGGCCAGACTGAAGGCGCGCGGCAGCAGCTCGTCGCGAACCTCTTCCTTGATCTCCTTGGTCTGCTTGCGGCCCGGCTTGTA
>JAUIAI010000453.1 GCA_030425615.1 Gammaproteobacteria bacterium | reverse complement strand
GTCCTGCTGGCGTTGGCGCTGTCCTTCGCGCTCGCCACGGGGGCGGTCGCCCAGACCAAGCCGGCCGCTCCGGGGGCGATCAGCACGCAGGAACTGGAAGCCTTCATCAAGACGCTGGAGAGCGAAGCCGAGCGCAACAAGTAAGTCCTGTTGCCACATGTTTCCGGAGCGCCATGACCGGAAACAAAACCGGTCCCAGCGCTAACACTGGGCACACCGCTTGCGCCGGGCAGAGGGCGGGTTCTCACCGAACGGATTCCCCGGGACTCCACCGGAGAACGGGAGCGGACCGATCGGCGACCCGACCTCTGTCTACCCACGAACCAAGGATGCAAGCATGAAAAAGCACTCTCCCCTCGCCGCTCTCGCCGCCGTCACGGCCGCTGCCCTCATCGCCGCGGGCTGTTCGGAAGAAACGGTCGAACCGGTGGGTCCGGTCGATCCGGTCGCCGTCCCCGACCGGTCGGAGTCCGCGCCCCTCGCGGATGATCCTGCCGATGCGCCTCGCCCGAGCGCCGCGAACATCGAAGGTCAGCCTGCCGCCGGAAGCGGACCCGCGGCCGTTCCGCCGGCGGGTGGCGACACCGCCGCCGCTGCGCCTGCAGGAAGCGACGCGAACACGACGGCCGCCAGCGGTCCGGATTCGTCGCCGACCGCTGTGGGCTCGGACAGCGCGCAGCGCGATCCGTCCGCGACCGCACCGAGCAGTGCGGCCAACGCCACCGGACCGGGCACGGCCGACGACGAAACCCGTAAGGGCCCGAGCGAGTAATGACAGCGTCCGCCGGCGATACCCATGCGCTCGGCGAAATCCTCGAACATATGGACCAGGCGGCACGTCAGGACGGCGACGTGTCGCTCGGTGAACTGCTCGAGGCCGCGGGGCACCGTTCGTACGGCGTCACATTGCTCGTTCCGGGATTACTGCTGCTGTCCCCGCTCAGCGGCATCCCGGTCTTTCCCTCGATCCTCGCGATCGGCATCTTCCTGACCGCGGCCCAGCTCCTGATCGGACGGGATTGCCCCTGGCTGCCAGAGTGGCTGCTCGGGCGCTCGTTCGATCACGGTCGCGTTCGCAAGGCGCTCGGCTGGCTGCGCAAGCCGGTGGGCTGGATAGACCGCATCAGCCGCCCGCGGCTGCAGGTCCTGACCCGGGGCATGGCGCGACGCATGGTGGCGTTGTTCTGCATGTTCCTGGCATTGGCGATGCCGCCTCTGGATCTGGTACCCACGGCCAACTCGCTCAGCGGCCTGACGCTGACCCTGGTTTCGCTGTCGCTGGTCATCGGGGACGGACTGTTCCTGCTGGCGGCGCTGGTCGTCGGCGTCGGAATCGTGACCACGGCAGCGCTCGCGTTCGCCTGAGCCCGTTTCCGAAACCGCCGATCGACCCGCATCGGGCACCGTTCTTGCGGCACCCGAGGCGTTTCCTCCCCCCTTTTGCCGCGACGCAAGCGGCCAAGGCCCCCGAGTGGGGCCGGTTTTTTATCTGCTGTCCGACGCCGCGCGACCGCGCTCCACGAGCGCGTCGACGATCCAGACGCCTTCGCCCTCCGCGCCGATCATGACGGGATTCGCTTCGACGGACGCAACGTGGTCACCGAGCGAAGCCGCCATGGCGCCGAGTCGTACCGCAGCCTCGGCGAAGGCACGGCGGTCGAGCGCCGGCTCGCCCCGGACACCGCGCAGCACGGGCGCGATGCGCAGCCGGTCCAGCGCCGACAGCACGCGCTGCGCGTCGAAGGGCCAGGGCAGCAGCGCGGTGTCGGGCATCGCCTCCACGTATCGCCCCCCGTCTCCGATCAGGACCATGGGTCCGAAAGCGGGGTCCAGTCGCGCACCGAGCAGCAACTCGTGACGCCCCGCCCTCATGGGTGCGACGAGGAATCCGTCCGGCGTGACGCCGAGCGAGTCCAGAACCCGCTGCTGCTCGTCGAGCACCCGCTCGAGCGTCTCCTCGTCACGCACACCGAGCGCCACCAGACCGTGTTCCGACTTGTGGGGCAGCCGTGCCGAACAGGCCTTCACGACCACGGGCGAGCCGTGTGCGGCCAGCGCCGCGCGCGCGGCCGGCAGGGGATCGGATGCCGGGCAGAGCGTGAACGGGGTGACGGGCAGACCGGCCTCGCGCAACAGCGTCAGACTGTCCGCCTCGCTGAGGAACGGGGCGGGCAGATCCGCCCCGCCGGCACGGACCGGAAGCGAGTCGATGACGTGTGCGCCAGGAGCGACGGGCGCCGGCAGACCCGCAGCGGCCCGTGCCGAAGCGGCGATCTCTTCGTGACGCACGAGATCGGACAGAGCCTGCATGCCCTCCTCGATGGTCTCGTAGACCGGCAATCCCTGCGCGATGAAGGGCGCGGCGACCGTCGGCTGCCAGCACGACACCGTCAGCGGCTTGCCGGTACGGCGGGCGAACGCCGCGGTCGCCTCCGCGAACCCGGCCAGGTCGTAGCCCTGGCCGGCCACGGGGATGTCGATGTGCACGAGATCGGTTTCCGTGTTGTCCGCAAGCACACCGAGCACCCTGCCGAACAGCGGGCTGTCCGACAGCAGCGCC
This sequence comes from Gammaproteobacteria bacterium, assembly GCA_030425615.1. Classification (GTDB taxonomy): domain Bacteria; phylum Pseudomonadota; class Gammaproteobacteria; order Burkholderiales; family Burkholderiaceae_E; genus JAUIAI01. The sequence goes on along the minus strand of JAUIAI010000453.1, from coordinate 1,283 downwards.
CCGGTGAGATCGATCGGGTTGCGACTGGTCGAGAAGCTGGGCAATACCGCGCGCAAGGCCTCGGCGGTGGCTGCCGAAACCCGGGCCAGCTCGAGCCCTGCGGTCTCGGCGGCATCCGCGGCCATCACGCAGCTCGCACCGGAGTTGCTGATGGCGATCAGGCGACGCCCCCCGGGCCGGGCGCCCCCGAGCAGCAGCGGCGCCACGCGAACGAGTTCGCCCAGGCCGTCCACCCGGAGGATGCCGTGGGCAGCGAGAAAAGCATCCACGACCCGGTCCTCGTTGGCCAGCGAGCCCGTATGCGAGGCCGCCATCGCCTGCCCGCCGGATGTCCTGCCGGTCTTGAGTGCGACGACGGGAAGACCGCGCTCGCGCGCCACGGCTGCGGCTTCTGCCAGCACGTCCGGCCGTGCGATGTGTTCCATGTAGAGCACGACGAGCCCGAGGTCCGGGTCGTGCACCACCTGGCGGGCCATGTCCGGGACGCAGACGTCCGCCTCGTTGCCGGTCGCCAGCACGTGCCGCACGCCGATGCCACGCGCCCGCATCATGCCGTAGACGGCGGCCGAGAGCGCGCCGCTCTGGCTGACGATCGAAACCGGCCCGTCTTCGGGCGGATACTCGATGAACATCGTGGAGAAGCTCGTGATCGCGCCGCTGGAGAAGTCGGCGAAGCCCTGGCTGTTCGGGCCGATCATGCGCATGCCGGCCGCCCGGGCCGTCTCCACCATTCTTCGCTGCGACCGCGCGCCGGCCTCGTCGACCTCGCCGAATCCCGAAGCGATGACGATCGCCGCGCGCACGCCGAGCCGGGCGCACTCGTCGACGGCCGCCACCGCGGCATCCCCGGACACGACGATCACGGCCAGATCCGGCACTTCCGGCAACGACGACAGATCAGGAAAGCAAGGCAGTCCCTGAACGGAATCGCGCGCCGGATTGATGGGGTACAGGCGCCCGGTGAATCCCATGGTGCGCATGTAGTGGATCGGTCTGCCGCCCACCTTGTCGGGGTTGTCGGACGCCCCGAGCACGGCCACCGAACGGGGTCGCAGCGTGGCGGATAACGGGTCGGTTCTGTCGTCGGTCATCGGTCGGCACTCCCTGTCTCTCAGCCGGTCGCCACCGCGGGCGCCGACGGGTCTCGAACGCGAACGCGGGCCCACACGGGCGGGGCTCCGGTCGACGGCTATTATCCTGGCAGGTCGCTCGTACCCCGCGCACGCCCGGCCCCACGCCCCCGCAACCCGTAAACATTGACCCCATGCCCAACGAGATCCCAG
>JAUIAI010000452.1 GCA_030425615.1 Gammaproteobacteria bacterium | reverse complement strand
ACGAAGTCATGATGCGTGGCACCTTCGCCAACGTGCGCATCAAGAACCTGATGATCCCCCCGGCGGCCGACGGCTCCCGCGAGGAAGGCGGGGTCACCCTGCTTCAGCCCAGCGGCGAGAAGATGCCCATCTACGATGCCGCCATGCGATACATCGCGGACGGAACGCCCACGGTGATCCTCGCCGGAGAGGAGTACGGTACCGGTTCTTCCCGCGACTGGGCCGCCAAGGGTACGCAGTTGCTCGGGGTCAAGGCCGTTGTGGCACGCAGCTTCGAAAGGATCCACCGTTCCAATCTGGTCGGTATGGGCGTGTTGCCGCTGCAGTTCGAAGGTGCCGACTCCTGGCAATCCCTGGGCATCACCGGCAACGAATCGTTCGACATAGACGTTCCCGACGCTCTGAAGCCGCAGCAGACCATCGTGATGACCGTGCACTACGCGGACGGTTCGCAGAAGAAGGTCCAGCTGCGCTCCCGGATCGACACGGCGATCGAGGTCGACTACTACCGCCACGGCGGGATCCTGCCGTACGTTCTACGCGAACTCCTGGCCGCCTGACCGCAGGGACTTCCCTGGTGGCCCGAGCAGGGGCCCGCCTGAGGCGGGCCCTTTTTTTTGCTGATTCGGTGGGAGGCCGACGCCCTGCTTACGAGCGAACGCCGCGCTCGTGATTCGCCCCAGGGCAACAACCAGGCCGACGAATCACATCGCTCGCTTAGAATCGCAAGAAAATCAGGCCCATCGGTGACCCCGACAACCCCCACACCCCATCCGGCCTCGCCCATCGGCTCGGCGACCGGCGAATCGCGAGCCGGAATGCGACTGGTCCTGCGCTCGATCGGCATCGGCGCGGCGGCGTTCGCCGCCTGCATGCTCGCCTGGTGGCTCGCACATCAACGCAGCGATCTGCTCGGCATGTGGCCCGCCGCCGGCGTTGCCTTCGGTTTCGGATGGAGACTCGGAGTCGCCGGCTGGCTTCCGGCGGCACTCGGGAGCGGCCTCTGGGCCACGCTCGTCCTAGGTGGCCCGACCGCGGGCGTCGGCCTCGCCCTGGCATCGGGTCTGGGACCGGCACTCGCACTGTTCGCCCTGCGCCGCATCAACGAATGGAAGCCGAGCGAATACCGCCTGGAGTCGGCGCTGCGCCTGATCATTGCGATCACCGGTATCTCGGCACCGGTTTCAGCGCTCATCTCGACCATGACACTCGGTTCGACCCCGGTGCTCGAGACGGTTCCCGCGGTCAAGCTGCTGTTCTCGGCCTGGCTGCTCGAATCCTTCGGCGCGCTCGTGGTCGTCCCCGCGGTGGTCGCGGCAGCGCCATCGGTGCGTGGTCGCTGGGTCGCACCCGGCCCTCTGCTGGCGGCCGCCGCAATCATCGGCGCCACGCTCCTGCTTTCCGCGCTCACCTCCTTCGGATCTGCACCCGCCTTGCTTTCATTCATCGTCCCGGTGGCCGGCTGGATCGCCATTCGTGGACAGGAACGCGAAACGGCATGGACGATGCTGCTGATGATGACCGCAATGGTCACGCTGCGCGCATCGGAGATCGCCCGCGCGGGCGATGCGTCGCATCCGCTGGTCGAGACGGTCATTCTCGGAACCGTCACCGCACTGGTGGTGCTGCTGCTTCAGTCGGTTGCCGCGGACCGGCGAATCGCGCTGCGTCGCGTCGCCCAGCAGGCCAGACAGGATATGTCCACGGGACTGCTCAACGATCGCGGCCTGCTTGCCGAGTTCGGCGAACGACTGGCCTCGGAGCAACGGCCGCACTACGGCCTCGTCGGGCTTCATCTCACGAACTTCGACACATTGAACGATCTCTGCGGTCCGATGCCGGCGATCCAGCTCGAGCAGTCGGTCGCCGCCCTGCTTCAGCGCCAGCCTGGCCTGGTGGCGGCGGCCCGGCTTTCGGCCGGCCGGTATGCGCTGCTGATCGAGACCGACTCGTTGAGCGAAGTGCGGGCCGTGGCTCGTGAGATCTACGCCACCGTCAGCGGACAGGTCTTTCGCACCGTCAACGGCAGCATCCGGTTGCAGAGCTGCGTGGGCGGGTTGATGATAGACCGCGAGGCACAGATCAACAGCGAGGACTGTCTCGTCTCATTGTCGGAGGCCCAGGCGATCGCAGCCAGCGTCCGTGAACCTCAGCTGTTCGTCGAACCGCTCTCCCAATCCATGATCGACGCCCGCAGGGCCCATCAGAGCAAGATCGAGAAGATACGGGAATCGATCCACGAGCACCGCTTCCAGGTCCACGCGCAGGAGATCGTCGACAGCCAGGCGCCCGTCGGGAAACTTTCGTACGAGGTCCTGATCCGGTTGCTGGACGAGCGTGGCGGGCTCGTCAAGCCACCGGAGTTCATGTCGCTGGCTGTTCAGGCGCAGATGACGCCGGCGATGGACCGGGGAGTCATCGAGCGTGTATTCGGCTGGTTGGCCGCCCATCCGGACGCGATGGCGCGCACGCACAAGTGCTCGATCAATCTTTCCGGTCTCACCATGTCGGACGGAACCATCGCATCGTTCATCCGCGAGCAAAGAATGCGACACGGCATTCCTCCGGAGATCATCGTGTTCGAGATCACGGAGAGCGAGGCCATTCGCAATCCGAGCGCTGCCTCCCGGCTCGTCGATGAACTCAAGGCGGACGGATTCGGAATCGCGCTGGATGACTTCGGCGTCGGGCTCGCCACCTTCGAGTATCTGAAGCGCTTCCCGATCGACTTCCTCAAGATAGACGGGTCTTTCGTGCGCAACCTCATCAACAATCCGATCGACGAGGAGATCGTCCTGTCGACCGTCCGGGTGGCTCGCCGGCTCAACGTCCAGACCGTCGCCGAACACGTGCAGGACCAGGCCGTCTACGACCGCCTCCTTTCCCTCGGCGTCGGTCACTTCCAGGGCGAGCACCTGGGACGGGTGATGCCGATCGACGAGTTGTTTCGTCGGCCGGAACCTCAAGGCAGCCCGGCCGCTCGAGCACGCGCCGCCCGCACGGCGCCCGCCACGGGCTCCTGAGCCCGGATCGTCGTCGTCCGCTCAGGCGGGCAGATCCGAGAGTCTGATGTCGCCGAAGAAGGCGTTGACCTCGCCACCGGTCTGATCCGTGTCCGCCGAGACGATGATCGCCTTGATCGGCGCGACCCCGGGCCCGTACTCTTCACCGAAGGCCCGCTCGAAATCTTTGGCAACGTCTCGTTCCACGTCACGCCAGGCCTCGAAGCCTCCTTCCCCACCGGGGACGATCATCTTGACGCGAGACGTATAAGGGGAGTCCACCAGCGTATCGGGCGGCGTCGGTGGATGCCAGACGTAACAGAGAGCGGCCGCCGGCACTTCCGAACCGTACAGGGCACGGGCCACCCGGATACCCAGGCGGCTGGTCCAGGGGACCTTGTCCAGCGGATAGTCGAACACGACGTAGAGACGGGCGCCGAAGTCGTCGGCCGACTTGCGGCCGAGCTCGCTCTTTCCCGGAGTACCGCTGACCGCCCAGCGCCACTGCAGACGCCGCGCCCTGCGCAGCCCCCCCACGACCGGATGCGACCAGGCCGACGCGCTCGCCCGGGAAGCGATGCGCAGGACCGGCATGGTCCCGGACACGACGATGTCGGCCCGGTTGGGGGGAACGTCCTCGAGCGGCTGATGAACCCAGCCGCTTTCCTCGGAGAGAGGTCCGGGGGCAAGGCGCGAGAATGCGCCGATCGCCACGGCCGGCCCGGCGAGAGCCGGCACCGGCATCCTGGCGAACCATGCGCCGATCAGCCCGAGGCACCCCGCGATGAACATACGACGCCGCGCCGCGGCGAGGGTGATCGGGCGCTGTCCGGACATGCAATTCTTCTGGGTC
>JAUIAI010000451.1 GCA_030425615.1 Gammaproteobacteria bacterium | reverse complement strand
GAAATTCTGCTCGCTGTTGCGGGCCACGATGCCCCAGACCGAATTGCGGGCATGCGAGAAGTCCCGCACCGTGCGCAGCACCATATGACGGTCCGTACGCTCGATCACCTGCGCGCGCAGCGGCAGTTCGCCGTCGAAGCTGACGAACTGGTTCAGACGCAGCTTTGCGACCATGGGGCCGCGCAGCCGGTAGAAGGTGGCCCCGGCATCCTGCCAGGACTCCATACCCTTCTGGTGCGACTCCCAGAAGTCGGCCGGCAATGCAACGACGCCGGTATCGAGGAGATCCGCGTCCTCGATGACCTGGTCGCTGAAGTAATCCTCCGCGGTCAGACCGAGCATGCTGGCCTTGATGCGCATGTTGATGTCCTTGGACACCAACACGATCTCGCGATCGGGTTCATGGGCCTGGAGGGCCGCCACCACGCCGATGATCTGGTTGTCTGCCTTGCCGATCGGCAGCATCGAGGGGGTCTGCACCACCAGATCCCGGTTCTGGAAGAACAGCCGCCCCCGTGCGCCACCGCTTCCGGCCAGCGGCAGACCCCGCTCGATGGGCTCCCCGGACGCGGCGATCAGTTCGTCGATCGAACGGCTGAACTGGCGCGCATTGCGGGCCACCTCCGACATGCCGCGCTTGTGCGCGTCGAGTTCCTCGAGCGTGATGATCGGCAGGTAGACATCGTGCTCGGCGAATCGGAACAGGCAGGTGGCGTCCTGCATCAGGACATTGGTGTCCAGCACGAAGAGCCGACGCTGCTGCACGCCGGATCGCCGCCGGCGGGCGGCAGCCCGGCCGGCCGTACGGGACTCGACGGCGTCGGCGAGCCGGTGTGCCGGCGGGGAGGGGACCTGGACAGGTTCCGGCACCGGTCGTTCCGGCGCCCTGAGCACGGCGGCACGGGCCGGTGTGCGGGGCGCATCCGCCGCAGCGGGGGCCCCGGCCGGCGAACCGGCATCGCCCGAGTCGTGCACGGAGGCCTGGGGCGGGGGCTGGATCGCCGGACCGGCCCGATCCTGGGCGGCATGGCTGTGCCGCCCGGCGCCGCTGCGGCTCTTTCCGGGGCCGCCCGGCCCGGCCTGGGACCGCGCAGCCCCGGCGCGCGTGCGCGTTCCGCGAACGACCACGGCCGAAGACTTGTCGAGCGAATCTGCCGGCTTGTCCGGCGCCTTGGGCAGCGGCATGTCCGCCGCCCTCAGGCTTTGGCCGCGCGCGCGGCCTCGAGCACCGCCTGCACGTGCCCGGCTACCTTGACCTTGCGCCACTCGGCGAGCAACTCGCGGTTCGCGCCGATCAGGAAGGTCGAGCGCTCGATGCCGCGGACCTGCTTGCCGTACATGTTCTTGAGCTTCATGACTCCGAAGCGTTCGCAGAGCGTCTCGTCGGGGTCGGAGAGCAGGTGAAAGGGCAACTCGTGCTTGGCCCGGAAGTTCTCGTGCGATCGAAGGGAATCGCGCGAAGCGCCCACGACCTCGAAACCGGCGGCCTGGAAATCGGTGTAGGCGCCGGCGAATTCCTGGTTCTCGGTGGTGCAGCCGGGCGTGCTGTCCTTGGGGTAGAAGAACAGCACCAGGCCGGAGCCCGTCAGAGCAGAGAGGCGAAACGGCCCGCCGGTGCCGGCGGCCTCGAAATCAGCGATCTTGCTGCCCACTGCGATGCTCAATGGAGACTCCTGGACGGTTGGGAACGGGCCGCTGCGCCGGGTGATGAAGGGTTCGCCGCCGGTCCTGATCGAGATTAGCACACGGCCATGACCGATCCGGAGAACGGCGGCCGCGCAGGGGGAGCGTTTCAGGCGTTCGCGGGCAGCAGTGCCGCCAGGACGCGCCGGCCCTCGCTCATCAGGATGTTGTAGGTGCGGCAGGCGCTCGCGGTGGTCATCACTTCGTGCCCGATACCGGCGTCGGTCAGCGGCGCGGTGACTCTGGGGTGCGGGAAATGCTGCCGTGCCCCGGTGCCGAGCAGGACGATTTCCGGACCGTGCGCGATCAGTGCGTCCATCTGTTCCCGGGTCAGCGACCCGGGGGAGTCGACGGGCCAGGGCTCCAGCAGCCCTTCGGGCATGATGAGTAGCGGTCCTTCGTGGCGGGTGGCATTCACGGCCACGTAGTCGTCGCCGTAAGCGGTGATGGTGTTCAGGTCCTGCTGGCCGTGTTCGTGCAGCTTCATCGTGGCGTCGGATGCCCTCGAAAATGCTAAATTCTTGCGTTTTTTGCAGCGCAGCGACCGGGGGCCGCAATGATCAAACCAAAGTCGTTTTCGCGCATCGAGCGCCTCCCGCCGTACGTGTTCAACATTACCGGCGAGCTGAAGATGTCGGCCCGTCGGGCGGGTGAAGACATCATCGACATGAGCATGGGCAATCCCGATCAGCCCACGCCCGAGCATATCGTGTCCAAGCTGGTGGAGGTGGCCCGGCGGGACAACACCCATGGGTATTCGGTGTCCAGGGGGATTCCCCGCCTGCGCAGGGCGATCGTCGACTGGTACGCGCGCCGCTATGGCGTAACGCTCGACGCCGATCGCGAGGCGATCGTCACCATCGGGTCCAAGGAAGGGCTCGCGCACCTGATGCTGGCCACGCTCGATCGCGGCGACACGGTGCTGGTGCCCAACCCCAGCTATCCCATCCATATCTACGGCGCGGTCATCGCCGGCGCGGACATCCGCTCCGTGCGCGCGACACCGGATGTCGATTTCTTTGCCGAGCTGGAGCGGGCCATCCGGGAGACCATCCCGAAGCCGCGCATGATGATCCTGGGATTCCCCGGCAACCCCACGGCCCAGTGCGTCGAGCTCGACTTCTTCGAGCGGGTGGTCGCGCTGGCTCGCGAGCACGACATCCTGGTGGTTCACGATCTCGCCTATGCCGACATCGTGTTCGACGGCTACAAGGCGCCTTCGATCATGCAGGTGCCAGGTGCGCGTGAGGTCGCGGTCGAATTCTTCACCATGAGCAAGAGTTACAACATGGCCGGCTGGCGGATCGGTTTCATGGTCGGGAACGCCGATCTCGTCGGCGCGCTGGCGCGGCTGAAGAGCTATTTCGACTACGGCATGTACACCCCCATCCAGGTGGCGGCGATCGCCGCTCTCGAGGGTCCCCAGGACTGCGTGGAGTCGGTGCGCGTCGCCTACGAGCGGCGCCGTGACGTCCTGGCCCGGGGGCTGCGCGAGGCCGGCTGGAACGTGGACCTGCCGCGGGCGTCGATGTATATCTGGGCAGAGATCCCGGAGCCCTACAAGGCGCTGGGTTCGCTGGAGTTCGCCAAGAAGCTCCTGATCGAGGCCAAGGTCGCGGTTTCGCCGGGCATCGGTTTCGGAGACTATGGCGACGACCACGTCCGGTTCGCGCTGATCGAGAACGAACAGCGCATCCGTCAGGCGGTCCGGGGCATCAAGGAAGTATTCCGTCGCGACGGGCTGGTAACGCCGCCGATCGCGGCCTGACCCGGGCGCGGTCCCTTCGCGTCCTGCGCGCGGAAAGGGGCGTGCCCGGCGGTAACGCGCTCGGCGGGCCTGGCGGTCGTCGCGCGCATCTAGGAGCCATTCTGTGGAGAAGTTCGAACCCATCCGTATCGGCCTGCTGGGCCTGGGAACCGTGGGCGGCGGAGTGCTCGACGTCCTGACCCGTAACCGCGGGGAGATCACCCGACGCGCCGGCCGTCGCATCGAGGTGACCCAGGCGAGTGCCAGGAACCTGGAGCGGGCCCGCACGCGGCTGGACGGGCGGGCCCGTCTGGTGGAGGACGCAATGGCCATCGTCACGGATCCCGAGATCGACATCGTCGTCGGGCAACCCCGCCCGTGGACCCCAGGCCCCTCGCTGTCCAACAGCTTCGGCTTCGGCGGCCACAACGGC
>JAUIAI010000450.1 GCA_030425615.1 Gammaproteobacteria bacterium | reverse complement strand
CGCGAGATCCACGACGCGATCAAGCGGCGCTGTCTCTACGCCTGGGTCGATTACCCCGAGGCGGAGCGCGAGATGGAGATCGTGCATGCCCGTGTTCCCGGCGCCAACGAGCGACTCGCCCGCCAGGTCGTGGCATTCGTGCAGCGGGCGCGGCGACTGGATCTCTTCAAAGCACCCGGTGTGGCCGAGACCATCGACTGGACCAATGCACTGATTGCAGTGGACGCAATGGCCCTGGACGCGGACAGCGTCAGCGACACCATCGGCGTGCTGCTCAAGTATCAGGACGACGTCGAGCGCATGCGTGGTGGGGACCTGAAACAGATCCTGGCCGAACTCGACGCCGAGATCGGCGGCTGAAACCCGGCCATGCGGCATCGCTTCGTCGACAATGTCGTCCAGTTCGGACGCACCCTGAGGCGTGCGGGCATTCCGGTCGGCCCGGACCGGATCACCCATGCGGTTCAGGCGCTCGAGGCCATCGACATCGGCCGGCGCGACGAGGTGCGGGCAGCGCTCGCCACCATCCTGCTGAGCGCACGGGATCAGCGCGAGGTCTTCGACGCGCTGTTCGACGCGTTCTGGCGCGACCCGAAGCTGCTCGAACGCCTGATGCACATGGCGCTGCCCAAGGTTCAGGCACGCGATGGCGAGAAGTCGCCCACGGAAGAGATGCCGCGGCGCGCGGCCGATGCGCTGCGTCCGACGAAGCCGCAGAATCGCGAACAACCGCCGCCGGAGAAGACGCCCGAATTCGACGTGCTGCTCGGCCACTCGGACCGTGAACGACTGCAGAAGGCCGACTTCGACTCGATGACCGACCGGGAGTTCCGGGCGGCGCTGGAGGCGGCCGGCGCGATCGACCTCATCGTGCCTCCCGTGCGGGTGCGTCGCCGGCAACCCTCGCCGGACGGCGGAATCGACCTGCGCCGTACCCTTCGACGCCAGACACGCACCCCCCACGCGCCAATGCCTGCCCGCAGCAGCCCGCAGATGCGGCCGCCCCGGGTGGTGGTGCTGGTGGACGTTAGCGGCTCGATGGAACGCTATGCCCGTGTTTTCCTGCACTTCGCGCACGGCCTGACGCGCCGGGATCCGCGGACCCAGACCCTCGCCTTCGGGACCCGGCTGACGCACCTGAGTCGCGCCATGCGCGTGGCCGATCCGGACCAGGCAATGGCCGAAGTCGCCGCGCGCATCCCGGACTGGAACAGTGGCACCCGGATTGCGACGAGTCTGGCCGAGTTCAATCACCACTGGGCCCGTCGCCTGCTGACGGGCAATGCCACCCTGCTTCTGATGACCGACGGGCTCGACCGCGACGACAACGGGGACCTCTCGCATGAGGCAGCCCGGTTGTCGCGCTACGCTCACCGCCTTGTCTGGTTGAATCCGTTGCTGCGCTTCGAGGGATTCGAACCCCGGGCCGCCGGCATCCGGGCCCTGATCGGGCACGTCGACCGCTTCCTTCCGCTGTACAACCTAGAGAACCTGCAGGGCCTCGGGCGTGCGCTGTCCGGTCGTCACTGACGCGTCCGGCGGCACTTGTCCCGCAATTCACCACCCGGAACGAGAAACATCATGGAACTGAAAGGCGAACGCGAAATCCCGGCCGACCAGGAAACCACCTGGAAGGCGTTGAACGACCCCGAGACATTGAAGGCCTGTGTGCCCGGGTGCGAATCCATGGAGCAGACCGGCGAGAACGAGTTCGAGGCCGCCATGAAATTCAAGATCGGACCGGTGAACGCACGGTTCAAGGGCAAGCTGAACCTCGAGAACGTACAGCCCATGGACTCCTACACCATCCGCTTCGAGGGCCAGGGGGGCGTCGCCGGCTTCGGCAAGGGCACGGCCGACGTCTCGTTGGAACCGATCGACGCGCAAAAGACCATGCTGCGCTATGCGGCACAGGCGCAGGTCGGCGGCAAGATCGCCCAGATCGGCTCGAGGCTGGTCAGTTCCGCGGCCGCGAAGATCGCTGACGATTTCTTCAAGCGATTCGCCAGGCACCTGACCGAACAGGGCGGCCCGAGCGCCTGAGTCGGCGCGGCAGGAGGCGCCGCTCACATCCACATCGCCCCCAAAGTGCCTATCATTGGTGGCATCCCGCGTGCTGGAGACCTGCAATGGACAATCTCGATCGACAAGTACTCGACCAGGCCGTCGCCTGGCACGGCGAGGGTCACAAGGTCTGGCTGGTGACCGTCGTCGAAACCTGGGGCTCGGCCCCGCGACCGCCCGGGGCGCTGCTGGCGCTGCGCGACGACGGCCTCGTGGTCGGCTCGGTCTCCGGCGGCTGCGTCGAGGACGATCTCATCGAGCGGGTGCGATCCGGTGAACGTTACGACAAACCGTCTGTCATCCGTTACGGTGTCAGCAAGGAAGAGGCGGCACGCTTCGGTCTGCCCTGCGGGGGCACTCTGCGCCTGATCCAGGAGCCGCTCACGGACCCGGCCTGGGCGCGCGAAGTCCTGCGCCGCTCGGCCGCGCACGAACTGGTGGTGCGCACCCTGGACCTCGAAACGGGCGAAACCACCGTCGGCAAGGGTGGCCGCGGCGAGGCTTTCTCGTTCGACGGCCGGATGATGCGCGCGGTTTTCGGGCCCCGCTGGCGGGTGGTGGTGATCGGCGCCGGTCAGCTCTCCCGGGTGTTCGCGTCGATGGCGCAGGCGCTCGACTTCGAGGTGATCTGCTGCGACCCGCGCGAGGAATACCATCTGACCTGGGATGTCCCGGATACCGAGTTCACCAGCGAAATGCCGGACGACCTGATCATGAGGATCGGTCTGGATGCCCACAGCGCGGTGGTCGCCGTCACGCATGATCCCAAACTCGATGATCTCGCGCTCATCGAGGCCCTGCAGTCGGATGCGTTCTACGTCGGCGCGCTGGGTTCCAGGGCGAACAATGCCGCGCGTCGTGAGCGCCTCGCCATGTTCGACCTCACCCCGGACCAGATCGGACGGCTGCACGGCCCGATCGGTCTCGACATCGGCAGCCGTACGCCGGCCGAGATCGCCGTCTCGATCCTCGCGGAGATGGTCGCGGTTCGCAACAACGTGCCGCTGCGCCAGAAAAAGCCGGAGCTGGCACCGGCGGCGTGATGGCGGGCGCTCCGGGTCGCGGATTGCTCGTTATACGGCTCAGCGGGCGGGCCGGGCGTTCGGGTCAGCCCCGATAAGGATGATCGCGGAACAATTCGGGTCGGAAGTCCATGCCGTGCCCAGGTCGGTCCGGCGGCGTCAGCATGCCGTTCACCGGACGGTTCGGTTCGACCCACAGGTGATCGAACCAGCCCATGTCCTCCAGCCAGAACGCATTGGGTATCGAGGCGTTCAGATGGACACTGAGTTCGGGGAACAGATGCGGCGCGATCTTCAGCCCGGCATCGTGGGCCATCGCCGCGATCCGCCGCAGTTCCGTGTAGCCGCCGCGCATGATGTCCGGCTGGAGGACGGGAACCTTGCCGCTCGCGAAGAACGGCTTCAGATCGTGATGCGTGAAATGGTTCTCGCCACCGGCCAGGGGCGTTCGGATGGCATCGGCCACCGCGTGGTAGCCGTCGAAGTCGTCAGCCATCACGGGCTCCTCGAGCCAGGCCGGCTCGAACTCGTCCAGGCGTCGACCCACGGTGATCGCCTCGTCTGCCGTCCAGCCCTGGTTGACATCGATCATGATGTCGATCCCGTCGCCCAGCGCGGCCCGCATGTCGCGCACGTTGGCGACATCCTCGTCGGCCGTGAACAGGTGCGCCACCTGCATCTTGATGGCGCGGTAGCCGCGGTCGACGAATCGCCGCGCCTTGTCGATCATGCCGTCGTGACCGAGACCGCGAAAGCAGCCTGAGCCGTAGACCGGCAG
>JAUIAI010000449.1 GCA_030425615.1 Gammaproteobacteria bacterium | reverse complement strand
GTCGAGGACGAACCCGCCATCCGCGAACTGGTCGCGGTCAACCTCCGTCACAACGGCTTCAACGTCGCCGAGGCCCCCGACGCCATGGCGGCCAAGTCCCTGATGGCCCTGGAAAAACCAGACGTCGTGGTTCTCGACTGGATGCTCCCGGGGCAGTCCGGCGTGGAATTCGCCCGCCATCTGCGCTCGTCCGACGCCACCCGCGGCATGCCCATCATCATGCTCACCGCCCGCGCGGCCGAGGGCGACAAGCTCCAGGGCTTCGAGGTCGGTGTCGACGACTACCTGACCAAGCCGTTCTCGCCGCGCGAGCTCACCGCCCGGGTGAAGGCGCTGCTGCGCCGCTCGGCCGACGCGGCGCCGCGCGAGGACGAGGCGGTCGAGTCGGGCGGACTCCGACTCGAACCCGAGACGCGGCGTGTGTTCGCCGACGGCGAACGGGTCGAGCTCAGCCCCACGGAGTTCCGGCTGCTGGCCTGCTTCATGCGCAATCCGGAACGAGTGCTGTCACGCGCGCGCCTGCTGGATCTCGTCTGGGGCGACAGCGTTTTCGTCGAAGAACGCACGGTGGACGTGCACATCAGGCGCCTGCGACTGGCGCTCCGTCCGGCCGGGCTGGAGAAGCGCATCGAAACCGTCCGGGGCGGCGGCTACCGGTTCGCGCCCGAGTGAAGGCACCTCCCCGTCCCGCCCGGCTCCTCACGATTTCGGAGCCGTGATGCTCTGGCCCGGCGTCGTCTCCGTCCTCGCGGCGATCCTTGCGCTGACCGTGCTGCTGGCATCGCTGGTGAGTCCGCTTGCGGCCTTGGCCTGGCTCGCGTTCGTGCTCGTCGCCGGCACACTCGCCAACACCGTCTTCCTGAACCGGCTCCACCATTGGGCGGAGTCCCCGGGCTCGCGCGACGTACCCTCGGCGCCGCTGTTCTGGGGACGGATCTTCGACCGGATCGCACGCTTCGCGCGCGGCGAAGCCGATGCACGTCGCGCGCTCACCCGGGATGCCGCCACGGCGCGCTCGATCGTGGACTGGCTGCCCGACGCCCTCGTACTGCTCTCGGCCCGCGACCAGATCGAATGGCACAACCGTGCGGCCCAGGATGTCTTCGGTTTCCTGGGCGTGCGCCGGCCGATCCGGCAATTCGTCCGCGAGCCGGAATTCGCGGCCTATCTTCGGGATTTCGAAGCGGGACGACCCCTGCAGATCGAACTGAGCGCGCGTCCGGGCCAGGTCCACGAGATCCGTCTGCACGTGCTGGAAGACGAGCGGCGCCTCCTCATCTGCCGCGACATCACCGAACAGGCCCGCCTGAACCGGATGCGCAGTGATTTCGTGGCCAATGTGTCGCACGAGATCCGCACCCCCGTGACCGTGATCGGTGGTTTCGCCGAGACGATGCTCGATCTGGATCTGGACGAAGCGCAGCGCCGCCAGTACCTGGAGAACATCGTGCGGCAGAGCCAGACCATGCAGCGGCTGGTCGCGGACCTTCTCACGCTGGCCACGCTGGAGAGCGCGGCCGACGAGGACAGTGAAGAGATCATCGATCTCGCCGTGCTGTTCGAGCAGCTCGGCGCCGAGGCCCGCGCGCTCTCTGCGCAGGCGCACACCGTCGAAGTGCGGGCGCCTTCGGGACTCGGGCTCGTCGGCCGCTCGACCGAGATCGAGAGCGCCGTGCGCAACCTGCTGAGCAATGCCGTGCGCTACACCCCGGCGGGTGGTGTCGTCCGTCTGGACAGCTGCCGCCGGGACAGTGACCTCTGGATCACGGTGGAGGACAACGGGCCGGGTATCGCGGCCGAGCACCTTCCCCGCCTGACCGAGCGCTTCTACCGGGTGGACCGCGCCCGTTCACGCTCGACGGGCGGAACCGGTCTCGGGCTGGCGATCGTCAAGCGCATCGTGGGCCGCCACGGCGGCAGCCTGCACGTGGAGAGCCGGGTGGGCGAAGGTTCACGCTTCAACCTGATCCTGCCGGGGAGCCGCGTTCGCGCTCTGCCACTGCCGCAGGCACCGGAGACGGCGGACCGCGCGGCCTGACCAGGCCGCCGCCCCGCCCGCGTCAGTCGTCGGCGCGCATGCTGCGCGGATGCCGCGGGTCCACCCCGGACACCACCGTGACCACGTACTCGGCCACGTTCTTCGCATGGTCGCCGACGCGCTCGATCGACTGCACGACGAAGACGAGCGACAGGCACTCGGTGGCATTCTCGGGAGACTGCGCCATGGCGCGCAGCAGGTCTGCCGTGAGGTCGTCGCGCAGGGCATCGACCTCCTTGTCCCGCTGCTTGAGCTTGGCCGCAACGGTATCGTCCTGGCGGACATAGGCGTCGACCGCCGCGAGCAGCATCTCGCTGACGATGCGCCCCATACTGTCGAGCCGCTCCATCGACAACGGCAGGGTGCGTCCCCGCAGCCCGCGCGCCTTCTTGGCGATCTTCTTGGCCTCGTCGCCGATGCGCTCGAAGTCGTTGTTCATGTGCAGCACGCCGATGATCTCGCGCAGGTCGCCCGCGATCGGCTGCATGGTTGCGATGATCTTGTTGCAGTGCAGATCCGTGCGCACGTGCATCCGGTTGACCTCGGCCTCGTCTTCCAGCACCTGCGCGATGAGGTCGAGGTCACCGTCCAGCAACGATCGAATCGCGCGGCTGAACTGGCGCTCGACGAGCCCCGCCATGCCGGTGGCCTCGCCCCTCAGGGACTCCAGCTCGATGTCGAACTTGGTATTCGTGTGTTCCATGCGCGGTCCAGTGAGTTGAGCGCCAGGACGGGATCAGCCGAAGCGGCCGGTGATGTAGTCCTCGGTTTCCTTGCGGCGCGGACTGACGAAGATGCCGTCGGTGCCGCCGAACTCGATGAGCTCGCCGAGGTACATGTACGCCGTGAAGTCGGAGATGCGTGCCGCCTGCTGCATGTTATGCGTGACGATGGCGATCGTGTAGTCGTTCTTGAGTTCGTGGATCAACTCCTCGATCTTGGCGGTGGAGATCGGGTCGAGCGCGCTCGTGGGTTCGTCCAGCAGCAGCACGTCCGGGCGCACGGCCACCATACGGGCGATGCACAGCCGCTGCTGCTGCCCTCCCGAAAGGCTCTGACCGCTCTGGCCGAGTTTGTCCTTGACCTCGTCCCAGAGCGCGGCCTTGCGAAGGGCCCATTCGACGCGCTCGGCCATCTCGCGCGAATCCAGGCTCTCGTAGAGCCGCACGCCGAACGCGATGTTCTCGTAGATGGTCATCGGAAACGGCGTGGGCTTCTGGAAGACCATGCCCACCTTGGCGCGCAGCAGGTTCACGTCCTGGCGCTTGTCGAGGATGTTCCGGCCACGAAACAGGATCTCGCCCTCGGCCCGCTGGCCGGGATACAGATCGAACATGCGGTTGAAGGTTCGGAGCAGCGTGGACTTGCCGCACCCGGACGGCCCGATGAACGCCGTCACGTGATTGCGCGCCAGCTTGAGGCTGACATCGGTCAGCGCGCGAAAGTCGCGGTAATAGAAGTTCAGGTGCCGAACGTCCATCACCGCGGCATCGGCCTCGGTCGCAACCGCCGTTTCCTCGGTCCTGCTCATCGGGCCACCGCCGCGAAAGCGCCGTGAACGCGCGGGCGGCACCGGCCGCGCGCTGATGACATGCGTCGAACCCCGTCCGTCACGATGACCTGCCTCCGGAGAAGAACACCCGTGCCGTGATGTTGATCAGCAGCACCATGATCGCGATCAGCGCCGCGCCGGCCCAGGCCAGACGCTGCCAGTCCTCGTAGGGACTCAGGGCGAAGTTGTAGATGACGACCGGCAGATTGGCCATGGGCTTGCTCATGTCGGCCGTGAAGAACTGGTTGTTGAGCGCCGTGAACAGCAACGGCGCGGTC
>JAUIAI010000448.1 GCA_030425615.1 Gammaproteobacteria bacterium | reverse complement strand
TGCGTCGCGCACGCGATGCCGGACTCTGCGACTTCATCGGGCTGACCGCTCTCGGGGAAGCCAAAGCCATCGTCGAGGCCATCGACACCGGCGGCTTCGACACGGCGCAGGTCTACTACAACCTGCTCAATCCCACCGCGGCGACCCCGGTGCCGGATCACTACCCCGCCGGCCGGTTCGACGGCGTACTCGAGGCCTGCGCGCGCCACGACATGGGTACGATGGCCATCCGGATCTACTCGGCCGGTGTGCTCGCCACGGATGCCCGGCATGGCCGCGAAGCGCCGCTGACCGCTGGCGATACGGTCGAGAGCGAGACCGCCAAGGCACGGGACATGTTCGCCGCGCTCGGCGAATCGCACGGGACCCGCGCACAGACCGCATTGCGCTTCGTGCTTGCCCAGCCGGCACTGCATGCGGCGATCGTCGGCTTCGAACACCTGGAATATCTGGAGGAAGCCCTGGCCGGCCACGCGATGGGACCCTTGCCGGCATCGGCCCTCGATGCCGTGGCGGCAGTCTGGCAATCCCCGGCCTGACTGCCGTCGAGCCCCGAGCCTCCCGGCAACCCACGGGGAGACCGGGGGCGACGTTTGCGTCCACCGCCGACTGGCGCCACCATGCCTGGATGACGACGCGAACCGAGAAAGACAGCATGGGCACGCTGGAGGTGCCAGCCGATGCCCTCTGGGGCGCGCAGACCCAGCGTGCGATCGACAACTTCCCGATCAGCGGGCAGGCGATGCCCGTGGCGTTCATCCGTGCCCTGTTGCTCGTCAAGGCAGCCGCGGCCGAGGCCAATCACCGACTGGGCGGGATGTCCGAGGCCAGGGCCGAAGCAATCGTTCACGCAGCCGAATCGCTGCTGGCCGACGACGCACTGATGAAGCACTTCCCGGTGGATGTCTTCCAGACCGGCTCGGGCACCAGCAGCAACATGAACGCCAACGAGGTGCTGGCGACCCTGGCGGGCCGGCGGCTTGGCGAGGCCGTCAGTCCCAATGACGATGTGAACCGGGGGCAGAGCAGCAACGATGTCGTGCCGAGCGCGATCCACGTCGGGGCCGCGCTGGCGCTGGAACGGCAATTGCTGCCCGCGCTTTCGCACCTGCGCGCGACCCTCGATGTGCGCGCCGCGGCGCTCGACGATATCGTCAAGACCGGCCGCACCCACCTCATGGATGCGATGCCGGTGCGCTTGAGTCAGAGCCTGCTCGGCTGGAGCGGTCAGATCGCACAGGACATCGCCCTGCTCGAGGGCATTCGCACTCCGCTTCAGACGCTGGCCCAGGGCGGCACTGCGGTGGGGACCGGCGTCAACGCGCCGGCCGGTTTCGCAACGGCCGTCGCCGAACGGCTGACCGCACGAACGGGAATCCCGTTCGAGGCGGCGCAGAACCCGTTCACGAGGATCGCCAGCCAGGACACCGCCGTGGCGCTCTCGGGCCTGCTCAAGACCACCGCCGTCACGATCATGAAGATCGCCAATGACCTGCGCTGGATGAACTCCGGTCCTCTGGCCGGTCTTGGCGAAATCTCGCTCGAGTCGCTGCAGCCCGGCTCGTCGATCATGCCCGGCAAGGTCAACCCCGTGATCCCGGAGGCCGCGGCCATGGTCGCCGCGCAGGTGATCGGCAACGACGCGACGATCACCCTGGCGGGACAGTCCGGCAACTTCGAACTCAACGTGATGCTGCCGGTCATCGCCCGCAATCTCCTCGAGAGCATCGATCTGCTGGCGAACGTGAGCCGCGTGCTGGCCGATCGTGCGGTCGCCACGTTCACCGTGAACGAGGACGTGCTCGCCGAGGCGCTGACCCGCAACCCGATCCTCGTGACCGCCCTGAATCCGGTCATCGGCTACCTGAAGGCAGCCGAGATCGCGAAGCGCGCCTACCGCGAGAAGCGTCCCGTCATCGATGTGGCCGCCGAAGAGACCGGGTTGCCGCGCACGGAGCTCGAGTCGTTGCTGGACCCGGCCCGCCTGACCCGTCCGGGATGACACGCCCGGACGGATCCGCGATGCCGCGCAGCAGTTCCGGGTCGATCGACGCGGCCGGCTGGCCGTGCATGACGCTGAAATCCCCGGTGGTCTCGAAGACCATGGCCGAAACGTCCGCCAGCCGCTGCACGTTGCTCTGCCGCAGCCTCGCCCGTATGTCGGCCGCCGAGATCTGCGTGTGCCGCATGTTTTCCTCGAGAAGGCTGCCTTCCCAGACGAGCAGAACGGGGCGATTGTCGATGCGGCGCCGCAGCCCGTCGTATCTGCGACGCAGGGATGCGATCGCGCGCTGCCCGGCGAACAGGCCGGTGAGGGCCGCCAGTCCCATGAGCACGGTCGGCGAACGTGTCACGATGGCCGAACCGAGGATCGACCCCACCGCGACGGTCATGGCGAAATCCGGCGCCGACAGCTTGGAGAAGCTGCGCAGCCCGAAAATCCGGGTCAGCGCGATGACGGCACCGTAGAGCAGGACCACGCTCAGAGCGATACCCACCGCCTCGCCGGCGTCGATCGTGAACCAGGCGTGCACTGCGTCCATCGCTGGGCCGACGGCTCAGTCCGTGGACGGCCGGGCACCCCTGGCGTGGACCTTCGCCAGCCAGTCGTTGGGGATGACGCCGGCGAACATGATCGTGAGCCGGTTCAGGATGCCGGGTACCACGCCCGCCCTGCCGGCCAGCATTGCTTCGTATCCGGCGCGGGCGACCCTGGCCGGATCGGCGAGGCGATCGCTGTCGGCGATCGGTGCCTCCCCCAGACCGCCCCGTTCGAAGATCAGCGTATCGGTCGGGCCGGGCATCAGGCAGGTCAGCGACGGGGCGTCGCCCTCCATCTCTTCGCGCACCGCGATGCAGAGGCTGTCGAGATAGGCCTTGGTCGCGTTGTAGACCGCGTCGTAGGGCCCCGGAACGTAACCGCCGATCGAACCGGTGACGAGAATGCGCCCCCTCCCCTGCGCGCGCATCCTGATGACCATGCGATGCAGCAGGATGCTGGTCTGCGTCACGTTGAGATCGACGAGCCGGTAGATCGCCTCGAGCGACTGCTCGTGGAACGCGTGGCCCAGCGCCCGCCCGGCGTTCGCGAAGAACAGATCCACCGGTCGGGCGCCGATCTCCTTCCACAAGGCGTCCACGCCTTCGGCACTGCCGAGATCAGCGACCATCGGCTCCACGATCCGGTCCGGACCGGCCAACCGCTTCGCGGCGGCCTCGATCTCCGGCTCGTCAGCCACGATGAGCAGATCGTGGCCGTCCGCAGCCGCGCAGGCCGCGAGTTCGAAGCCGATGCCGCTCGAGGCGCCGGTGACCACTGCGAATGGATTGGGCATGTTCGATCTCCTCTGTCTTCGGCCTGTCACCCCGCGCGGCCGACAGCCACCCGTCCGGGGAGGCCCCGGGACGGAATCACTTGAGGCGTGCGGCCATCTTGCCGTGAATCTTCGCCATGACGGTATCGGGCAGCACATTGGCGAAGAAGCCCTGGATACTGCTGGACAGGCCGGGTGTCACACCGCTCTCGCCAGCCATCATGGCGTCGAAGCCGGCTCGCGCCACCTCGGCCGGATCGTCCTTGCCGAGACGGCCGACGACGGTCTCGGCCATTCCCGCCCGCTCGAAGGAAGCGGTCTCGGTGGCACCGGGCATAAGACAGGTGACACTGACACCGTGCTCGAGCAGTTCGTGCCGGATTCCCCAGGCGAGAATGTCGATGTAAGCCTTGGAGGCGTTGTAGACGGCCTGGCGTGCGCCGGGCATCCATCCCGTGATCGAGCCGGTGAGCAGGATGCGGCCCTGCCGCCGGGCCTGCATCCGCCGCGCCATCACGTGTACCAGCCCGGTGGTGAATTGCACGTTGAGCGCCAGTACCTTGCGGATCTCGGTCTCCGACTGC
>JAUIAI010000447.1 GCA_030425615.1 Gammaproteobacteria bacterium | reverse complement strand
ACGCCGTCGATCGTGCCCACCAGCAGCGATGCCGACGGGTCGGCCGCCAGCGCCGCGAGGGCGTCTTCGAGTGGCTCCGGCCGTGCTTCCCACTGGCTCCAGATCTCGCCGCCCCGATGCGGGCGGAGTTCTGCGATCGCCGCCCGGTTCAGCCGGCCGGGCGCATCGACGGCGATGCCTTCGGCCAGCGTCGGGCCGCCGCCGCGATCGGGCGGCGCGGGGGCATCCAGATGGCCGGCGTCACGCCAGACCCGGTAGGCACCGGTGAATCCGGTCACTTGGACGCCGACGATCTCGATATCCGGCTGCAGCCCGCGCGCGGCGATTCCCATGCCGGCGATCAGGCCTCCGCCCCCGACTGCGACGACCAGCGTGTCGAGCGAATGGACGGCGAGCATCTCGAGCGCGATCGTGCCCTGACCGGCGATGATGGCGGTGTCGTCATAGGGATGGACGACGGTGAGACCTCGTTCGTCGGCCAGGGCCTGCATCGCGGTGCGCGCCTGCGCGAAGTCGTCGCCCTCAAGCACCACCTCGGCGCCGAGTCGGCGGGTGTTCTCGACCTTGCCCGCCGGCGTGAAGCGAGGCATGACGATGGTTGCCGCGATCCCCAGGCGCCGCGCGTGATATGCAACGCCCTGGGCATGATTGCCCGCCGAAACGGCGATCACGCCCGCCTGCGCCGCTGCCGGCTCGAGCGTCATCAGCCGGTTGGCCGCACCGCGCTCCTTGAAGGATCCGGTGAACTGATGATTCTCGAACTTGAGGAAGAGCTCGCAGCCCGCGATCGCGCTCAGCGTATGCGATGCCGCAAAGGACGTGGGCAGGATCTGCTCGCGGATACGCCCGGCCGCGTCGCGAATGTCGGCCAGTGTCGGCAGCACGACCTCGGGTTCGTCCGCGGATGCGGCCGAGGTCACCGCGTCGGTTCCCATGGCGGCCGCCCCGACGGGATCACGAGACGATGCGGAGGAAGTCGACGCCGTAATCGAGCGTGATCGTGCGCCCGGCGGACGGATCGAGCAGCAGGCCCGAGAAATGCTCCGAAGGCCGCAATCCGGCCTCGGTGGACAGCGTGCCGCAGAAGAGCATCGTGCCCGGTTCCAGGCCGAAGCCGAGTTGCACCTGCATCTGCTGCATCAGGTCGTTCAGCGGCAGGATCTCGCCCAGCGCGCCCTGCTGATACGGCTGCTTGTCCTCGCCACCACCGATCCAGGACTTCAGAAGCATGCTGTCGGCATGCTGGTGGACCTCGCTCCAGCGCCAGGCGTGACGGGCCACGGGCTTGGGGCAGAGCTGCTTGGCAAGGGCCACGCCGGCGCGCTCGACGTCCCGGTCCGTGTGGTCCGAACCGATGGTCAGCCAGATGCCGTCTTCCGCGGCGAACAGTACGGGCTCGATTTCGCCGCTGCTGGCGGGGCCGAGCACCTGGATCGTCGGTGCCTGGGTGACCAGGTCGGCCGATACCCTGTAGAACAAGGGCGTCGCCGAAGGCTCCGGGATGCCCATTGCCTTGAGCTCGTCGATGTGGCGCTGGACGGCGCGGTGATCGCGACCGGTCCAGCCTGCGATCACGACCTGATCGATCTCGATCGTCCGGGTCTCGATCCTGGATTGCTGGCGCAATTCGAACTGCAGACTGGGCATGGGAGGTCTCTTGAAACGGTGAAACGCCGCCGGCGTGGTTTCAGGTGGTGATGATGACTTTGCCGGTGACCTTACGGTTCATCATGTCGTTGAGCGCCTGGGCGCCCTGCGCGAGCGGATAGCGGGCGGAGATGTGCGGGCGCAGTTTGCCCTCGCGGATCATTCCGAACATGGTCTCGAGATCGGACTGGAAGTGCTGCGGTTCGCGGACCGTGTAGTCGCCCCAGAAAACGCCCACGATGGAGGCACCCTTGAGCAGGGCCAGGTTCCAGGGCACGCGCGGGATTTCGCCACCGGCGAAGCCGATCACCAGGTACCGACCGCGCCAGGCGATCGAACGGAAAACGGGTTCGGCGAATTCGCCGCCGACCGGATCGTAGACGACATCCGGCCCCTTGCCGTCCGTGGCCGCCTTGATCGCGGCGCGGATCTCCTCAGAGCCGTAGTTGATGCAGGCGTCCGCCCCGTGCTCGCGGCAGACCGCCAGTTTCTCCTCGGAGGAGGCGGCCGCGATCACGCGCGCGCCCAGCGCCTTTCCGATCTCGATGGCCGCGAGTCCCACGCCCCCTGCCGCGCCCAGGACGAGCAGCGTTTCACCGGCCTTGAGCCCGGCGCGGTCCACGAGAGCGTGATACGAAGTGCCGTAGGTGAGCGTGAACGCCGCGGCGGTCTCGAAGTCGAGGCCGTCCGGCATGGGGATCACCTTCCGGGCATTGCATCGGACCTTCTCGGCGAATGCGCCGTGGCCGCTGGAGCCGATGACCCGGTCACCGACCTTGACATGACTCACGCCTTCACCGACGGTCGCGACGGTTCCGGCCAGTTCGGCACCCGGGGAGAACGGCAGTCCCGGCTTGAACTGATACTTGTTCTGGATGATCAGTACGTCGGGAAAATTGACGCCCGCGGCCTTCATGTCGATGATCACCTCACCGGCGGCCGGGGTGGGATCGGGGACCTCCTCGTAGACGAGGGTGTCGGGCAGGCCATGCTGGTTGCACATCAGCGCTTTCATCGGTACTCCGTTCGGGGCGGCCGGGCGCCGCTGGCGACCTGCTGCCGGAAAACTATGTCGTCGGGCCCACCGGGCCGCAACCGGCAGGGGGTGGACACACGCCCGCCGGCTGCCCGAGTCTACCCGTTGTCCGGGTCTTGCGGTCGGGCCGCCTCACGCGGAACCGCGGCGGCGGGTGGAGGCCGGCGCCCGTTGCGCGGCCTCGCGGCGTGCGATCCAGATCGTGGCCGCGATGATGACGCTGCCGCCGACCAGTGTGGTCACTGACGGGATGTCGCCGAACACCGCGAAGCCCAGCATCGATGCCCAGACCAGATCCAGGAACTTCACGGGCTGGGCCGCCGAGATGTCGGCCACCACATAAGCACGCGTCAGACACCAATGGCCGAAACTGCCGAGCATGCCCGCGATCAGGAACCAGGCCCACTGCATCGGTGACGGCCACGCCCAGACGGCGAGCGCGAAGGGCAGCGTGAACAGACTGACCGTGAGCGACTGCCAGGCGACGATGGCGGTGGGCTTGTCGTAGCGGGTGAGCCACTTGGCGATCAGGAAGGAGCCCGCGAAGACCGGCGCCGCCGCGAGCATGAGCAGGCTGTAATGGCTGTCCCCACCGGTCAGGCGCGGCCCGACGATGATCATCACCCCCACGAAGCCGATCAGCGCCGCGGCCCACCGCGCGGGCATCATGCGCTCGCCCAGGAACAGGGCCGCGCCGAGCATGATGAAGATCGGGCCGGTGAAGCCCAGCGCCGTGGTCAGGGAGAGCGGCAGATGGGGCAGGGCGGTGAACCAGAGGCCGAGCCCGACGGCGTGGACCACGCCCCGCATGAGCTGACCCCTGAGGTTGTTGGTGCGGTACTGCTTCAGGCCCATGCGCAGCATCAGGGGAAGCATCACCAGGAGGCCGAGCGAGTAACGCAGGAACATCGACTGGATCGGCTCGAGCTCCAGGCTCATCTGCCGCATGATCGTGTTCAGGACCGCGAACGACATGCCTGCGCCGGTGGCCCACAGCATGCCGCGCACGTTCGCGGGCAAACGGGGCTGCGCGGCGCCGGCCGGGGTCTCTGCACCGGCAGGCGTCGCGGATTCTGAAGCGCTCATTCGTCGGTCTGGATTCCTGGGGAGGCGAAGCCTCGAGGGCCGCTCAGCAAAGACGGCAGGCCCGCGCTCTCGTCCTTCAGTTCGACGCCGGTAAGGCACCGGCGCTGCGCTTCCAGGATCAGGTAGATCAGGGTGTGCG
>JAUIAI010000446.1 GCA_030425615.1 Gammaproteobacteria bacterium | reverse complement strand
CGACCACGATGGCCGTGCCGTGCTGGTCGTCGTGGAATACGGGCACCTTCATGCGCTCGCGCAGGCGCCGCTCGATCTCGAAACAGTCGGGCGCCTTGATGTCCTCGAGGTTGATGCCGCCGAAGGTGGGCTCGAGCGCGGCCACGACATCGACGAAGCGGTCGATGTCCGTCGCGTCGATCTCGAGATCGAAGACATCGATGCCGGCGAACTTCTTGAACAGCACCGACTTGCCTTCCATGACCGGCTTGGAGGCCAGCGGCCCGATGTTGCCCAGCCCGAGGACGGCCGACCCGTTGGTGACGACGGCCACCAGGTTGCCGCGCGCCGTGTAGCGAAACGCGTTGGCCGGGTCCGCGACGATCTCCTCGCAGGCCGCCGCGACTCCGGGTGAATAAGCCAGCGCGAGATCGCGCTGGTTGGTCAGACCCTTGGTGGGGGCGATGCTGATCTTGCCCGGCCGACCTGCCTCGTGGTAGGTGAGCGCCGCGTTGCGGAACTGGGAATCCATGGGGAGCGGTATCCTGATTCGATGACGCCCGAATCGGAAACCCGCGCGGAAACGAGCGCCTCGGCCGCCGCCGACCCGGACAGACCGGTGCGGCGAATCGCGCACCTGGACATGGACGCATTCTACGCATCGGTCGAACTGCTGCGGCGCCCTGAGTTGCGCGGACAGCCGGTCGCGATCGGCGGACGCGGCGATCCGAACAGCCGCGGGGTGGTCACCACCGCCACCTACGAGGCGCGCGAGTACGGCATCCATTCGGGCATGGCGCTGGCCCGGGCGGCAAGGCTATGCCCGCAGTGCGTGTTCCTGCCCGTGGATTTCGACGAATACCGACGTCAGTCGCGCCGCTTCAAGGCGGCCGTGGCGGAGATCACACCGACCTACGAAGACCGCGGGATCGACGAGATCTACATCGATTTCGATGTCGTCCACGATGCCCCGGACGGCGGCCGTGCGCTGGCAGAACGCCTGCAGCGCCAGGTGCGCGAGCGCTGCGACGGCCTGACGTGCTCGATCGGCGTCGCGCCGAACAAGCTGCTGGCCAAGATCGCCTCCGACATGGACAAGCCCGCCGGCATCACGGTGCTCGAGTTCTCCGACGTGCCGCTGCGGCTCTGGCCCTTGCCCGTGAACCGCATCAACGGAATCGGGCCCAAGGCGACCACGCGGCTGGCCGCGCTGGGCGTCGAGACCATCGGTCAACTCGCCGCGACGCCGTCGGCCCGGCTTCGTGAGGCGTTCGGCGAACGCTACGCAGCCTGGTTGCTGGAGGCCGCGAACGGACGCGACTCGCGCCGCCTGAGCACCCACAGCGAACCGGTTTCACGTAGCCGGGAGACCACCTTCGCCCGGGATCTCCACCTCGAGCGCGATCGCGACCGGCTGCACGAACTGATCGACAGACTCTCGGCCCAGGTGGCCGCCGATCTCGCCCGGCGGGGCTATGCCGGGCGGACCATCGGCATCAAGGCCCGCTACGACGACTTCCGCATCGTGACGCGCGACGTCAGTCTGGCGAGCCCCACGGCGAATGCAGCGCGCATCGCGGAAGCGGCGCGGGTCTGCCTGACGCGCGTGCCGCCGCGTCGCCGCCTGCGCCTCGTCGGCGTCCGGGTGGCGGCGCTCGAGCGCACCCACCGTGCCGGCGAACCGGGAGCTCAGATGCGTCAACCCTACACCCCCGACCTGTTCGGTGACGACGACCGGGACGATTGACATAGGATTGGCCAACGCCCGCCCGAAGCCGACGCATGCACGACGAAGCCGACCAGATTCCCGAACGGTACGACCTGATCTTCTTCGGAGGGACCGGCGACCTCACCTGGCGCAAGCTCATGCCCGGCCTCTACCAGGCCTTCCGGCACGGCGGCCTGCCGGGCACCGGGCGGGTGCTCGCCGTGGCCCGCTCCGAAATGGACGACGACGGCTACCGCGCCTGGCTGCGCGAGAAGATGACGGCGTCGCAGTGGGACGAGCCCTTCGATGCGCAGGTGTTCGAGGCGTTCGCGGCGCGGATCCAGTACCTCGCCGGGGACCTGGCCGAAGCGGACACCCACGCCCGCGTGGCCCGCTGGGTGGCCGGCGGAGACGCACAGGCCGTGGTGCTCTACCTGGCCACCGCGCCGTCGTTGTTCGAGATCATCGCACGGCGGGTGGCCGAAGCCGGCCTGAACGACGAGCGCGTGCGCATCGTGCTCGAGAAGCCGCTCGGCCGCAATCTCGACGGCGCCACCCGGATCAACGCGACGGTCCGCGAGCACTTCGCCGAGCATCAGATCTTCCGGATCGATCACTATCTGGGCAAGCAGTCGGTACAGAACCTGATGGCCCTGCGCTTCGGCAACACGCTGTTCGAGCCGCTCTGGCGCCGCGAATGGATCGACTCCGTTCAGATCACGCTCGCCGAAGACCTCGGCGTCGAGGGACGCGGCGGCTACTACGACCAGAGCGGCGCGCTGCGCGACATGGTGCAGAACCATCTGCTTCAGTTGCTCTGCATGGTGGCCATGGAGCCACCGGTCAGCAATCGCGCCGACGACATCCGGGACGAGAAGCTCAAGGTCCTGCGCGCGCTCAGGCCGTATCAGCCGACCGACGTGTCGCGTTTTGTCGTCCGGGGTCAGTACCGCGAGGGCAGCGTGCGCGGCAAGGTCGTGCCCGGCTACCTCGAGGAGGAAGGGGTGCCGCGCGACAGCCACACGGAAACCTTCGTGGCGCTGCGCTGCGAGATCGAGAACTGGCGCTGGGCCGGCATTCCCTTCTACCTGCGAACCGGCAAGCGGCTGGGCGCGCGCTGCGCTCAGATCGTCGTCAACTTCCGTCCCCTGCCCCACTCGATCTTCGAGGGCGCGGCCAACCGGTACTCGAACCGGCTCGTCATCAGTCTGCAGCCCGAGGACACCATCTCCCTGCACCTGATGGCCAAGGCCTCGAACCGGGCGCGTGCCGAACAGGGGCGCCTGGCGCCCGTGGCGCTCGACCTGGACTTTCGCGAGACCTTCGGCGCCCAGACCATCGAGGGCTACGAAAGGCTGCTCCGCAAACTCATCGCGGGCCGGCTCGATCTGTTCGTCCGCCTGGACGAGCAACTCGCCGCCTGGGAATGGGTGATGCCCATCCTCGATACCTGGGCGCAGTATCCCGACCCGCCCCGGCCGTACAACGCCGGTACCTGGGGCCCCTCCGCCTCGGCGACGATGCTCGCGCGCGAGCAGGCGTTGTGGCCGGAAGAAATCTGAGGCAGCCCCGATTCAGCCGCGGGGCACCGCGACCCGCGAATCGGCGAGCCCCGTCACGGGGGCCGGCATGCGCCAGAGTGCGCCGGCGAGCGGCTGGGTGGCCAGTTCGTCGGCGGGTCGCCCGGCCCGGGCCGTGGTCACGTAGAGGGTCCGCAGCCCTTCCCCGCCGAACGTGACCATCGTCGGGCACGACACCGGCAGTTCGATCGTGTCGGTGCGCCGGCCGACAGCATCCAGCCGCACGATGCAGCCGCCCTCGTACATCGCCACCCAGTAGCCGCCATCGACGTCGAGCGCCGCGCCGTCGGGACGTCCGCCGTAGAGTGGCGAAGGCGGCGCCGGCGTGGCCGCGAACGTGGCCCAGTCCCGGCGGCCGGAAAGCCCGCCTTCGGCCGGGTCCAGGTCGAATCGGAGGATACGGTGCCCGCGGGTATCGGCCCACAGGGCGGAGTGCCCGTCCGCTGGAAAGGCCAGCCCGTTGGCGGTGACGACGCCTCCGGCGCCCGCCGTCAGTTGCCAGCCGGTGTCCGGACCGGGATCGAGCCGGTACAGCGTGGCCGCCGGGCGGTCCCGCGGCTCGTGGATCGTCCCGACCCAGAAGCGACCCTGCCGGTCGCAGGCGCCGTCGTTGAACCGCTGCTGCCCGACATCGTAGGGCGCAG
>JAUIAI010000445.1 GCA_030425615.1 Gammaproteobacteria bacterium | reverse complement strand
CCCTGTTGAGCGGGCGATAGAGGACGAGGATCAGCCCGCCATCTGCAGCTTGCGGCGGCCGACCTGGCCGAAGCGCTCGACCAGCTCCCGGGCATCCTTGGTGGCGAGTTCCCGGGCCTGGTCGCGGAGTTGGGTGAGGCCGTCCTGCAGCGAGCGGGTGGCCGACGCACGTCAGATCTGCGTCGAAGCCGGACGCAGCACCCGTATGATGGCGCCGCCCTCGCGCGGCTTCCGGGTGATGCAGCAGGCCGTGCTGTCACTGGCCCTCGATCAGCCGTGGGTACGCGGTCTGCTGCACTGGCGCACTTCCCACCCGATCGACTACGCCGACAGCCCGTTGTCCTGGCCGGACGATGACGGGCCCGCGTTCGACGCCGGACCCCACCCGGGAGCCCCGCCCCGCAACGCGCGGCTCGGCCGGGGATCCGGCGGTTACCTTCTCGATGCCGTCGGGCCGGAGATCACGGTGCTGGTGTTCGGAAGCGACGACGCCCTCTGGCGCGACGCGGCCGACGACGTCGCGGCGCTTCGCGCGCGCGGAATCGAGCTGCGGCTCCTGGCTGTCCGTGGCGACGAGACGGTTCCGGCCCGGGCGGACGGAGTAATCGCCGACCCCGATGGCAACGCTGGCCGCCGCTGGGGCGCCGACGACGCGCCCGGGCGCGGATCGGTCTACGTGCTGCGTCCGGACCAGCATGTCGCGGCGCGCTGGAAATCTGGCAGCGCGAGCCGCGTGGCCGCAGTGGTCGCGCGTTTGCACGGTGCCCGTCTCTCCCGATGCGCTACCGACGAGCAACCCTTCGCGCCACCGAGGAGCCACCCATCATGACCCGGCTGAGTTTTGCGGCTTTGGAGGCTCTCTACGACGAACTGGCCGCCGCCATCGACACGGTCCCTCCCGAGCGTGAAAGTGTCTTCCTGGCCAAGCTGGTGCTGGCCATGGCCCACGAGTTCGGGGACGCCGCGAGGATCTCCGAACTGATCCGGCAATGCGTCGCCGAAGCGCCCGCGGACGACGGCACGCGTCCGAGCCTCGTCTGGGGAGAGCCTGATGACCACTGACGGACCGAAGCTTCGCCACGAATGGATTCACGTGGCTTATGCCGAAACAAGCAGGATGACCGAGACCTACGGCTTCGTGGGCAGCCAGGGTACGGTCAACCTCGAAGGTCTCCTGATCGAACCGGCAGCGCGCAGATCCCGCACGGTGTTCCTGCTCATGCATCCGAGCTCCACGCTGCAGCTGCTGCCCCTGCCCGAAGCCCTGGCCCGCGAAGGTCACTCGGTGCTCTGCATGGGCAGCCGTTACGCGAAGAACGACACGGCCCTGGTCTTCGAGAAAGTGGCGTTGGATCTCGGCGCCTGCGTGCGCCATGCGCGCGAGCAACTCGGCTTCGAGCGAATCGTGCTGCTCGGCTGGTCGGGCGGCGGCTCGCTGGCACTTTTCTATCAGGCCCAGGCCGAACGACCGGACGTCATCGCGACGCCTGCGGGCGATCCGGTCGATCTGGCCGCGGCCGGGCTTCAGCCTGCCGATGCGGTGATCCTGGAGGCGGCACACCGCTCGCGGGCCCGTTGCCTCGCCGACTGGATCGACCCGTCGGTCCTCGACGAGCACGATCCGGACCGCCGGGACGTCCGCTTCGATCTCTACTCTCCGGATCTGCCCGTGCGCCCGCCGTATCCTGCAGACTGGCTGACCGAGTACCGCGCCGCCCAGCTGGCTAGGGTGAGACGGATCACTGCGACTGTCGAGGAAACGCTGGAGACGCTGCGCAGGCGTGGCACGGCCGAGGTCGAGCGTCCGTTCGTCACCCACCGGACGATGGCCGACCCGCGCTTCCTGGACGCCACGATCGACCCGAACGAACGCGTGATCGGCACCTGTTATCTCGGGGTTCCCGAGACCGTGAACACCGGGCCCGTGGGCCTCGGCCGCTTCTCGACCCTGCGCGCCTGGCTATCCCAGTGGTCCCTGGATCACTCACGGGCGGACGGAGAAACGTGTGCTGCACGAATCCGCGCGCCGCTGCTCGCGATAGAACACGCGGCCGACGACGCCGTGCCGCAGCCAGACATCGGGCTCATGCACGCGGCCGCGGCCGGCAAAGACAAGACCATGCACCGGATCGCCGGTGCCAACCACTACTTCAAAGGGCAGCCGGCCCAGCTCGCCGAATCGGTTCGGCTGATCACGGCCTGGGCCGGCGCACGGGGATCCTGAGCGCTACTTGCTCAGCCAGGTGGATTCGCTGACCCACCGACCATTGCTGATCAGGGCGAGCTTCACCTTGTTGTTACCCAGGTGGTTGTCAGACGTCCACTTGAAGTCGGGATTGCCGAAGTACGTCACCGGGTAGGGTTCGGCTTCCATCGCGGCCACGAAGCTGTCCGTGGTGAGATTTTTCCCGGCTCGTTCGGCAGCCTTCGCGAACACGTCCACGATGATGTAGCCGGTGGCGCTCCACAGATCCGCGTCCTCGCCGAAGCGGGCTTTGTACCGGTCCAGCCAGTCGTTGAGCAGCGAAGTGTTGGCCGGATCGTCGCGATACGGGGTGGGCGTCTCGTGTACTGCGTAGAGCCCCTCCACGGCCTTGCCGCCCGGCTTGGCCACCACCGGCATGTACGCCGCCTGGCTGCCGAAGAACGCGCCCGTGTAGCCCAGCTTGCGCGCCGTGGCCATGCCGGCGATGGTCTCGCGCACGATGGTACCGAGCACGATGAGATCGCACCCGGCGGCGACGAGCTTCTGCATCTGCGAGGCGAACTCGGTGGCACCACGCTTGTAGGAGGTCTTCTCGACCAGGGACATGCCCTTGCTCTCGAGCGCGGTCTCGGCCCCACGGAGCACTTCCAGACCGTACTCGTCGTCCTGGTACATGATGCCCACGCGCTGGTAGGACTTGCGCCTGAGCATCTCGAGAAGACCGAGTTCGGTGCTCGTCTGATACGGCGTGGCCATCGCGAACTTGAGCTTGTCGAACGGGTCGAAATTACCGTGGTGCGCGGTGATCGGGTTGAAGCTGATCACGCCCCGCTTCAGCAGGATGGGCATGGTGGACAACGACACCACGCTGCCGAGCGCGCCCAGCACCGCGAAGACCTTGTCCCGCGTAACCAGCTTCTGCGCGGCGAGCACGGCCTTCTTCGGGTCGTAACCGGAATCCTCGACCTTAAGGTCCAGCATGCGTCCGTTGATGCCGCCCGCGGCATTGGCCTCCTCGACCCGCATGATCATGCCGTTCTGGACCGGCTTGCCGAGCGAGACGATGGGACCGGAGAGATCCTGGATGGTTCCGATCACGATCTTGTCGCCGCTCACGCCCTGCGTGGCCTGTGCGACGCCCGGCCGCAGGCCGAGCGCGGCGGCCGCCGAAACGGCGCCGGTACCCTGGATGAAACCGCGTCTGTTCGTCATGTTGTTTGTCTCCTTGGTGAGTCCCGAGTCAGCCGTCAACGACGGTACATGTCCTCGATCAGGTCATGGTACTTGGTGTTCACGAGTTGTCGCTTGAGTTTCATCGTCGGCGTCAACTCTTCGTCTTCCGGGGTGAGCTGCTGCTCGATCAGCCGGAACTTCTTGATCGTCTCCACCCGCGCGAACTTGGTGTTGGTGCGCTCGATCTCCTGCTCGATCAGCTCCTGGACCTCCTTGGCCCGGCAGAGACTGGCGAAACTGGAGAACGGGACCGAGCGTTCCTGCGCGTAGTTTTCGACGTTTTCCTGATCGATGAGGACCAGGCAGGTCAGGTAGGGCCGCTTGTCGCCGACCACCATTGCCTGCAGGATTTCCGGTTCGAGCGTCAGCATGCCCTCGACCCGCTGGGGGGCGACATTGTCGCCCTTGTCGTTAACGATCAGGTCTTTCTTGCGATCGGTGATGGCGATCCGGCCCGCTTCGTCGATATGTCCGATATCG
>JAUIAI010000444.1 GCA_030425615.1 Gammaproteobacteria bacterium | reverse complement strand
TCTGGCTGAACGTGTGGGCCAGCGCGAATGGTGTGCCTGCGGCCATACCCTGCCGGCTCCAATCCGCAGGGGTGACCGCGTGCAACAGTTCGAGATCGTCGCCGAGTTGCGGCAGGCGTTCGGACATCGTGCCGAGAATGTCATCAACGTAGCCCGACCCGATGGAATCCCAATTCACCTGCCCCACTTCAGTATTGGGCGCAGGGGCCAACACGTAGAGCAGATCGCGGCCCGGCGGCGCGAGACTCGGGTCACTGGCCGTCGGTCGGGTCACCAACAGCGACGGGTCGCGCATGACGCGCCCGTGGTCAATGATGTCGCCGAAGGTTTGCTTCCACGCGTCGCCGAAAACGATGGTGTGGTGCCCGACGTCGCTGCCCACGGCGCGGCATCCGACGTGCGCCACCACCGCCGAGGGCGCCGGGCGCAATTTCACCAGCCGGCGGGGTGTGTGGCCGAGCAGTCGGTAGGTGTCGGGGAGCTCGGTGGTGAGAACGACAGCGTCCGCGGCGATGCGCTGACCGTTCTGCGTACGCACCGCGGTGACCCGTGAGCCGCTTCGTTCGAGCTCTGACACCGTTGACTCATAGATGAATTCGACCCCGGCGGCGGTTGCGGCGGCCGCCATGGCGTCGGGCAACGCCCGCATGCCGCCACGCGGAAAGTACACCCCGGCAATGGTGTCCATGTAGGCGATGACCGCGTACACCGCCAGTGCGCTCTGCGGCGGCACGCCGGCATAGAGGGCCTGAAAGGTGAATACCCGAAGCAGCCGCTCGTCGGACAGGAACCGGCCGATCACCTTCTCCCAACGCCGGAATCCACCGAGCGCGGCCAGCCGGGCCAGCTGCGGGGTCAGCAGCGACAGTGGTGAGTCGAAGTTGGCGCCGATGAATCCGTCAAACTCCGTCTGGTAGAGCTTGGTCAGCCACGAGCGCAGCTGCAGGTAGGCGTCGGCCTCGCGGGGACCAGCGAATCGTTTGATCTCGGCGTGCATCGCGGCCGCCTCGGTGTGGACCGCTAAGGACTGGCCGTCGGCGAACATGGCCCGGTAGGCCGGGTGGACCGGCATCAGCTCGAGGCGATCGGCCAGTCTTTCACCGACTGCGGCCATGGCCTCGTCGATGATGTCGGGCATGGTGAGCACTGTCGGGCCGGTGTCCAGGCGATATCCGGCGATGTCGGCCCGCCCGACGCGGCCACCCGGCACCGCGCCGCGCTCGACAACGGTGACGTTGCGTCCGCGCCCGGCCAGGTAAAGGGCGGCCGACAGACCCGACAGCCCGGCACCGACGACGACGACCCGGTCTGTCCTACCCTCGATGCTGCGCATCAGGCGACCCTTTCCGTACAGATGACTGCCATGTCTTCAAGTGCGACACGGGCCGTTTCGGGAACCTCCATGAGGTCCAGGCAACCCAGCGCGTGGGTCAAGCGCTCGTCGATCAGCTGCTCTATCCACTGCACGGCGCCGCTGCGCGTGATGAGTGTTTGCCACCGTTCGATCTCGGCGTAGCTTGGTTGCGAGGCACTCATCAGCTCGGAGAGCTGACGCCGCAACGGGCTGTCCGCCAGGTGATGGGCCGCGACGACAACGCTGGTCGCCTTCTGCGCTGCCAGGTCGGTTCCCACCGACTTCCCGGTCAACGTGGGTGACCCGAACACACCGAGCAGGTCGTCGCGCAGTTGGAAGGCCTCGCCGATGGCAGCACCGTAGTCGCCGAGTGCACTCACGATTTCTGCCGAACACCCGGACATCGCCGCTCCGATCTCCAGCGGGCGGCGCACGGTGTAGTTCCCGGACTTTCGCCTCAGCACGTCGAGCACCTCGTCCAGCGTCGGGAAGGCGTGCGCGTCATTGACAAGATCGGCGAACTGTCCGATGGCAAGCTCGATGCGCATGTCGTCGTACCGGGGCCAGACCCGAGCGAGCGCATCGGCGTCGATTCCGCTCTCGCGAAGCATCTTTCCCGCCCACACCAGGCATAGATCGCCGAGAAGCACGGCGGCCGATTCGCCGAACCGGGCCGAAGCGCCCGTCAGGGCGCGGTCGCGGTGCCATCGGCTGAACAGCACATGGGCAGCGGGGCGTCCGCGACGCAGCGCCGATTCGTCCATGACGTCGTCCTGCATGAGGGCGAACGCATGGAACAACTCCAGGCTCGCCGACGCGCGCAGCGCCGTCGAGCCCGCGCGAGGACCGGAACGACCGCCCCTCGGCGCTCCGGACACGATCCGCCTGAGCGTCCTCGACGCGGAGACCGGCGCGCCCATCCCCGACGCCCGCGTGCGGCGCGTCGACGTCGCCGCGGTCCACCCGGAACACCGCGACGCGCACCGCGCCGCCCTGGGCGACGGGTCGTGGGTCTTCACGCCGGAGCTCGGCGACCTGCCCGGATCCCACGTGCTGCGGCTGCCCTTCGTCGCGCGCGGCCCCTCGCCGCTCGAGGTCCCCGCGCGCGCGCAGAGCCAGCTGTGGATCGACGCGCCCGGCCGCGGCTGGGCGCGCATCACGCTCCACTCCGCCTGGCCCGCGGACGTGACGGTCCGGCTCCGGGCCGCGGCGACCGTCGACGTCGTCGTGAACGGCGCGCAGGACTACGCCCGCGTCTTCGTGACGATCTCGGCGCGGCGCGCGGAGGGCAGCTTGCGATCGGGCGTGAAGCGACCCGCGACGAACGGCCGCGCGAGCTTCGACGGGCTGGGCGACGGGACGTACCGCGTGCGCGCGGACGGCTTGCTGCAGGGCGGCCAGGTCGACGTCGCCGAGACCGAGCTGGTCCTCTCCGCCGGCGAGCGGCGCGCCGTCGTGCTGGACCTCGTCACGACCTGGGGCTCGCTCGGCGTGCGCCTGCGCGACCCGTCGGGGACGACGGACGACGCCGCGCCGCTGGACGTCCGCTACGTGCCGATGCGCGACGATCGACGCGGGGCCGAACGGCTGGTGCTGGAGCGCGACGCGGGCGTCCTCGCCCCGTCCGTCCACCGCACGGCCGAGCCGATCCACGTGCCCGCCGGCGACGGCGAGCTCGTGATCGCGCCGCACGGCGTCCGCGTGCCGGTGCGCGTCCACCCCGGCCCGACGACCTGGATCGACGCGGACCTTCCGGAGCTGGCGCGGCGCACGATCCGCTTCCACGACGTCACCCGCGACGCCGCCTGGACCGGGCACTTCACCGTGCTGCGCTGGGACGAGGACGAGAGCCGGCGCGACTTCGAACCCCTGATGCAGCTCTTCGCCGGGCGCGACGGAGGCCGCACGACCGCGCGCTGGCCCGCGACCCGCTTCCTGATCGCCTTGCCCTCCGACGTCCGCTGGGTCGACCCGGGCCAGGCCTACTGGGCGAACGGCGCGGCGATGCCCGATGAGCTGGTGGTGCAGGTGATGGCGGTGGGCGTCGATGACCTGCGCCCGCTCGAGCCGGACGAAGGCACGGTCGTGAGGCAGGTGCGTCCGGACGGCTCCGTGAGCAGCGACGGGAAGGGGGACCGCCGATGAGCGGGGCAGCGAGACGGACGGGGGCCGCGCGCCGCGGGATCGTGGTCGCGCTGCTCTTCGGGGGGCTCTTCGCCGCGGTCTGGTTCGCGCTGGGCCGCGCCGACGAGCAGCGAGCGCACGGCGTGCTCGGACCGGACGCGCGGGCCGCCGCCGTCGAGGCGCCGCGAGGCCGGCTCGCGCCTCCCGAGACGCCCGACCGTCCGCACGCCGACGCCCACCGCTCGGCGGCCGTTCCGACCGTGGTGCCGGTCCACGCGGACACGATCCGGCTGGACGTCGTCGACGCGATCACCGGTCGCGCGCTCGCCGACGTGCGCGTCCAGCGCGCGCCGCTCGCGTCCCCGCCCGCGACCGACGCCGCGCCGCGCGGAGCCGACGACCCCGGCGAGGCGGACGACTGGACGCTGCTCACCACGCACCGACGCGCGCCGACGACC
>JAUIAI010000443.1 GCA_030425615.1 Gammaproteobacteria bacterium | reverse complement strand
TCCGGTGGTTATTCCATGATTCACCATCTGCAAGATGGCTCCTTGAATACCATGATTATTGAACACGAAAATTCCCAATGTTACGAATCCCATATGCGAAATGGACGAATACGCCACCAGCTTCTTCATGTCCGACTGCACGAGCGCGACGAAGCCGATGTAGGCCACCGCGATGAGCGACAGCGCGATGATGAGGCCGGACAGTTCCTGGCTGGCATCGGGGGTGATCGGCAGGCTGAAACGCAGGAATCCGTACGCGCCCAGCTTGAGCATGATCGCCGCCAGCACGACCGAACCACCCGTGGGTGCCTCGACGTGCGCATCGGGCAACCAGGTGTGTACGGGCCACATCGGCACCTTGACCGCGAATGCGAGGAGGAACGCGATGAAGATGAGCGTCTGCTCGCGCATGGACAGCGGCAGGACATGCCACTCGAGGATCTCGAAACTGCCGGCCTGGAGATACAGGTAGATGATGGCCACCAGCGTCAGCAACGAGCCCAGCAGCGTGTAGAGAAAGAACTTGAAGGCCGCATAGACCCGGTTGGGTCCGCCCCAGACCCCGATGATGATGTACATCGGAATCAGCGTGGCCTCGAAGAACACATAGAACAGCAGACCGTCCAGCGCCGAGAAAACCCCGATCATGAGACCGGACAGGATGAGGAACGAGGCCATGTACTGCGCGACCCGGGTCTGAACGACCTCCCAGGCGGCGACCACCACGAAGATCGTGATCAGTGCGGTGAGCGGCACGAACCAGACCGACAGACCGTCGACCCCCAGGTGGTAGTTGACACCCAGCGCAGGGATCCAGCGCGCGAGTTCGACGAACTGCATGTCCGCGCTGCCGCGTTCGAAACCGATGATCAACCACAACG
The DNA here is from genome assembly GCA_030425615.1 of Gammaproteobacteria bacterium. Lineage (GTDB taxonomy): Bacteria > Pseudomonadota > Gammaproteobacteria > Burkholderiales > Burkholderiaceae_E > JAUIAI01. The sequence continues at coordinate 3,055 of JAUIAI010000443.1, read as the reverse complement.
TGGGCAGGAACCCGAGCACGGCCCCGACCAGCGAGAGCTGGCGTACGGTGGCGGCGTTCCGGTCGCTGCCGATCGCGAGCACCACGGCCCCGAAGAGGATCGGGATCCAGATGGACGCACTGAGAACGATGGAAGAAGACATCGGCACTTATCGGTTGGGATTCGGGGAGGACCTACCCCGTCGGTCGGTGAGGTCGCCGGGCAGTGAGGACATCGTCAGCGGGCCAGCAGCGGCCAGACGACGAACATCAGCAGAACGGCCACGCCGACGATCATGGTGATTGCGTAATTGTTGATCCGGCCCGTCTGGAGAAGTCGGACCACGCCGGCCCCCCAGCCCACCAGCCGGGCGCTTCCGTTGACAGCCACACCGTCGATCAGAGCCTGATCGCCGCCTTTCCAGAGACCGCGGCCGAGCAGTCGCGCCCCGGCGGCGAACACGACCTCGTTGAAGCGGTCGAGGTAGTACTTCTGATCGAGCAGCGTGTAGACCGGACCAGCCAGACGCTTGATGGTTGCCGGCACGACCGGCGCCACCAGGTAGAAGAACCAGGCCGTGACCGCTCCGGCGATCATCAGCCAGAACGGTACCGTCTGGAATCCGTGCAGCGCCATGGCCAGCCAGCCGTGGTAGGCCTCACGGATCTCGGTCATGGCCGGATGGCTCGCCGCGTCGACGTGGATCACGCCTTCGAAGTAGCCGCCCGCGAGCATCGGGCCGATGGCGATGGCACCGATGATCACCGAGGGAATGGCCAGCAGGATGAGCGGCACGGTGACCACGGACGGCGACTCGTGCGGCTTCTGCCCCGGCGCCAGGCCGTGGTGCTCGTCGGCCGGGTGGTCATCGAAGGCGTGCGGGTCGTCGTGTCCGTGACCGCCGGGCTCGTCCCAGCGCGGCTTGCCGTGGAACACCAGGAAGTACATGCGGAACGAGTAGAACGAGGTGACGAACACGCCGATCAACACGGCCCAGTAGGCGAACTGCGCACCGGGCACGTTCGCCAGGTGGGCCGCCTCGATGATCGACTCCTTCGAGTAGAAGCCGGCGAAGAACGGCGTGCCGACCAGCGCGAGCGTCCCGATCAGCGAGGTGATCCAGGTAATGGGCATGTATCGGGCCAGCCCGCCCATGTTGCGCATGTCCTGGTCGTGATGCATGCCGATGATGACCGACCCTGCCCCGAGGAACAGCAGGGCCTTGAAGAACGCGTGCGTCATCAGGTGGAAGATGGCCACGCTGTACGCCGACGCACCCAGCGCGACGGTCATGTAACCGAGCTGCGAGAGCGTCGAGTAGGCGACGACCCGCTTGATGTCGTTCTGCACGATACCCAGGAAGCCCATGAACAGCGCGGTGATGGCACCGATGACGATCACGAAGCCCAGCGCCGTGTCCGAGAGCTCGAACAACGGCGACATGCGGGCCACCATGAAGATCCCGGCCGTCACCATGGTGGCCGCGTGGATCAGGGCGGAGATCGGCGTGGGGCCCTCCATGGAATCCGGCAGCCAGACGTGCAGCGGGAACTGGGCCGATTTGCCCATCGCGCCGATGAACAGGCAGATGCAGGTGACGGTCAGCAGCGACCACTGGGTGGCGCCCCACAGATTGATCTGCGTGGAAGCGAGCGACGGCGCGGCGTCGAAAACCTGCTGGTAGTCGAGGCTGCCAAAGTACGCCAGCACGAGCCCGATGCCCAGGATGAACCCGAAGTCACCCACCCGGTTCACGAGGAACGCCTTCAGGTTGGCGTGGATCGCCGATTCCTTCGTATACCAGAACCCGATCAGCAGATAGGACACCAGTCCCACCGCCTCCCAGCCGAAGAAAAGCTGCAGGAAATTGTTCGCCATGACCAGCATCATCATGGAGAACGTGAACAGCGAGATATAGGCGAAGAACCGCTGGTAGCCCGGGTCGTCGGCCATGTAGCCGATGGTGTAGATGTGGACCATCAGCGAGACGAACGTCACGACGCACATCATCGTGGCCGTGAGCGTGTCGATCAGGAAACCGATCTCCATGCTGATGCCGCCCACCGACGCCCACTGGTAGAGCGTGCCGTCGAACGTGTTCCCTCCGAGCACGTCAACGAACACCCAGATCGACGCGAGAAAGGACACGGCGACGCCGGCGATCGCGGCACGGTGCGCCCCCGTGCGTCCGAGTCGGTGGCCGAACAAGCCGGCCAGGATCGCCCCGACGAGCGGGGCGAAGGCGGCGAACACGTAAACGGTTTTCATCGAATGCAGTCTTTGTTCTGGCGTGGTCGCATGCCCTGGATCAGCCCTTGAGGCCGTCGAGCTCCTCGGCGTTGACCGTCTCGAGGTTGCGGAACAGGATGACGATGATGGCCAGCCCGATGGCGGACTCGGCGGCCGCGACCGTCAGGATGAAGAACACGAACACCTGTCCGGCGGCATCGCCGAGGAAATGCGAGAAGGCGATGAAGTTCATGTTCACGGCCAGCAGCATCAGCTCGACGCACATCAGGACGACGATCACGTTGCGCCGGTTCAGGAAGATGCCGACGACGCTGATCGCGAACAGAACGGCCCCCAGGACGAGGAAGTGGGCAAGCGTCAGGCTCATGAGCGGCTCCCTTCGGCGGCATCACCGCCCTCTTGCGCGACCGTCCCGGCCGACTGGCCCCGATCCCGGGCCACCGCGGGCATCTTGACCAGACGTACCCGGTCGGCCCGGCGTGTGCGGATCGCCACCGAGGGGTCGTTGGTGCGGGTGTCCTTGCGTCGCCGCAGGGTGAGTGCGATCGCCGCGATGATGGCGACCAGCAGCACGACCGCCGCCACCTCGAACGGGTAGACGTACTCCGTGTAGAGCAGCGAGCCCAAAGCCTTGGTGTTGTCGAAGTCGGCGGGCAGCGGAGCCACGCTCGCCGCATCCACGCCGGAGTACAAATAGCCCAGGACGAAAGCGAGCTCGACCACGATGGCCGCGCCCACGAAGAGCGCCACCGGCAGATTGCGCCAGAAGCCCTGCCGCATCTGGTCGATGTTCAGGTCCAGCATCATGACCACGAACAGGAAGAGC
>JAUIAI010000442.1 GCA_030425615.1 Gammaproteobacteria bacterium | reverse complement strand
TGACCCTTTTCGTATGGGGACGGGGCACGTTCTGCGGCTGGCTCTGCCCGTTCGGCGCGCTTCAGGAACTCGTGAGCACGGTGGCCGGCTGGCTCGGCTGGCCCCGGCGTCAGCTGCACTCTCGGCTGGACGGTGACCTCAAGCTGGTCAAGTACCTCGTGTTGCTGGCGATCCTGATCGCGGTGGCGGTCGGCAGCCCCGTAGCGCCCTGGCTGATCGAGATAGAGCCGTTCAAGACGGCCATCAGCATGACCTTCGAACGAGCCTGGCCGTACGTGCTCTGGGCGCTGCTGTGCATCGGACTCACGCTGATCGTGTATCGCGGCTTCTGCCGCTACCTGTGCCCGCTCGGGGCAGCCCTTGCGCTACTCGGGCGCCTTCGGTTGGTGAACTGGATCCCGCGCCGCGAAGCCTGCGGCACCCCGTGCCAGACTTGCCGCTTCCGCTGCAGCTATCAGGCGATAACGCCCAAGGGCAGGATCGACTACACGGAGTGCTTCCAGTGCCTGGACTGCGTGTCGATCCACGAGGACGACCGTCGATGCATGCCGCTCATTCTCGAGGCCCGGGAAGCGCGAAGGCGGGTGATCCCCATCGCAGCGACCGAGCACCGCGAGGCCGCCTGAAACCACCATGATCCCTCCGAACCGCCCGACCCGCCGGAACCGTCGCGACGCCCTTCGACTGACGCTGGGGCTGTCCTCGCTCGCCGTCGGCGCGCTGGCGGGCGGCGCCGGCGCGTTCACCGCCCACGAAGGGCAGGGGGTGGCGTCGACCGTCCCCGGCCACGCTGCGCCCTGGCGGGAGAGGCTTCTGATCGGTTTCGGCTCCACGCTCTGGCTGCGGGCCAGTCACCCCGATGTGGCGCGGCTGGACCGCGCGCTCGACGCCGCCGTCCTGGAACTGCGCGACATCGAGGCCGCGCTAAGCCTTTTCGATCCGGACAGTGCGCTCTCGCGCCTCAACCGCCAGGGTCGCCTGGGCCGGCCCGACCGACACCTGTGGTCGGTCGTCGCCGCGGCCACGGCGGTCTCACGCGCCAGTGCAGGCGCCTTCGACGCCACCGTGCAACCGCTCTGGGACTGCTGGTCGCAGGCCGCACGAAGCGGATCCCTGCCGACGGCCACCGCCCTCGCCCGGGCGCGCGCCCGGGTCGGGTGGCAGCACGTACGCGCCGATGCGGACGTGATCCGGTTCGAGCGACCGGGGATGGCCATGACCCTGAACGGCATCGCGCAAGGCTACGCGGCCGACCGGGTGGCCGCGATTCTGCGGGCCCACGGAATCACGGACGCGATCGTCGACACCGGCGAATGGGCGACCCGGGGTTCGCCGGCGCCGTCGGGTCCGTGGCGGCTCGGCCTCGAGAATCCGTTCGACCCCGAGCGCCTGCTGGGCGCGCTCGCGCTGCCGCCGGACGGCTGCGTGGCCACGTCGTCGTTCACCCACCAGACCTTCACCGCCGACGGCAGCCGGCATCACATCATCGATCCTCGCTCGGGTCTTTCGCCGCCGCACGTGGCCACGGTCGCCGTCGTCGCGAAATCGGCGATGCTCGCGGACGCCTTGACGAAGGTGCTCTTCATGGCCACTCCGCGCACGGGACTGAAGATCGCCCGCCACTGGGGGGCGCGCGCGGCGATCGTCGACCGCGCGGGCGCTTTGCATCTGAGCCCCGGCCTGGCGTTGATCCCGGTCACGGTCAGAACAGGCTGAAGACGGGCAGGCCGGCCCCCGCGGCGCAACTTCGAGCGGCCATACCCCGCGGCCGCCTCAGTCGAACGCGAGCAACTCTATGGTGTAGTCGCCGCCCACCATGAATCGCGAGGGCGACGGTTCGCTGCGCACCAGTTTGACCATGCCCACCGCCGGGCAGTACCACTCGCGGGAGGTCAGCGGCATCTCACGCCACCCGAAGGCGGCATCGACCCAGACCCGGATCAGCGCGACCCCCTCCAACTGCACGCAACCCGTGAACTCTCCGGCCGGAACCTGCACCGCGGCGTCCGTGGAGACGATCTTGTAGTTCATCGGAAATGACTTGTGCGTGGTGCTCACGTGCCGTGGCGTGGCATTGCGCCGCTCCAGCATGTAGGCCGTCGTCGACACGCGCCAGGTGGTGCCTTTCTCGTAAGGCCGCTTGAGCACGTAACGCACCGGATCATCCCGAGTGCGCTCGAGGTCGAGCGCATGCCGGCTGGCCACCCGATAGATGCCGGTCTCGTCGACCCGTACCCAGTAGGTCGCACCGGTGTCGGTGCGCCGTCGCCAGGCAGTCTCCCCGACCACCTCTTCGGCACCCCTCGTCTCGATCACGAGTTCGTCCAACTGCGGCGTGGTGCCCTCGAAATGCCGGCTGGTGGAATAGACCCAGCGATGGCCCGGTGCGAGCGGGAAGAACGTGTCGCCTTCGGGGCCGGCCCGATCGCAACCGGACAGCGCCGCGCAAAGGAGCACGCCGGCCAGCGCGCGCATGCTCATTTCTCCGGCAGCTGGGGACGGGGCAGATCGCGCAGCAGGATCTCCTGCTCGTCGTTGCCCGGCTGCAGCCAGGTGCCTCCCCTGCCTTGTCCGGGCCGGAAGTTCTTGGACTTCGCGACGCCCATCTGGCTGACACCGTCCCGGCCGCGTTCGAGTGCCTCGTCGATGCGGGTGTGCAGGGGACGAGAATACGGGAGCTTGTAGGCCCGGGGGTCCAGCACGGCGCCGTCGTCGTCCCGGATCTCGCTGATCCACATGTAAACCGCACCGGGGTTCTTCTGATGCGGTTCTTCCACGAAGGCGGCCATCATCACGAAGCGCTCGGGCAGCGCATCGGTGCTCGGCCGGCCCCAGATGTCGTGCACGGCGGCGTAACCCACGAAATAGAGCGCGGTCACGCCGAGCACCAGGATGCCCTTCATCCAGGCAGGCCAGCGCGACCAGATCAGTGCGCTGACACAAAGAAAGACCAGCGCCGAGTAGCCGAGGATGAGGGCCAGGCTCATTCGAGGTTCTCCGGGGAGGCCGTGGAGCGCAACCCGGCCACGCCCGACCCGCTTGCGGCCCGAGGCGCGACGTTGGATGCCTGCACGAGCGTCATGATTCGACCAGTGTCTTCTGCAGCGTGCTGATCGAATGAACGCTGCGGTCGGCCCGGACGCTGAAACGGACCATCGTGGTCTCCTCCCCCTTCTTCTGAAGGGTCCTCTGACCGTAGTAGACGACCTCCGCCCGCGGATTCACGCGCACGACCGAGATCGTCACGGGCACCGGTCTGCCGGCCTGCGGGTGGTTCTGATGTTCGCCCTTGGCGCCGTCGTAGTAGTGTGCGTTGACCACGTACTCCCCCGCCGCGACGCCACGGATCGTCACCACCTCCTGGTTCAGCGGATTCACGATGCGCTGGCCGTCCACCGTGACGGTGTCATTCGACAGGCCCCTGTCGTCCCGGTCCAGGTGCATCAGCCCGACCTCCCGGGAGCGGAACCAGACCCGCTCGCCTTCCGGGCCCTCGACCCAGGTGTCGATGTCGTTCGGGTCGCCGTCCGGCCAGCTGAGCGTGATGATGAACTCCGCCTTGGCCTCGACGTCGCCCGCCTTCAGCGCCTTCGGATTGATGGAGATCAGCGCGACGATGAAGCAGAAGACGAACGCGATCAGCATGTTGAACAACATGTCGTAGAACGGGTCCACCTCCGGCTCGCTGCGACGCCGGCCGCGGCGCTGCCCCCCCGCGCTCACGCGGTGCGCGCCGCGGAGCCGGCCAGCGGCGCCCGCGCCGCGTCCGGAAAGTCGTGCCGCCGGTCCGACGAAACGGCCAGGCCGAGTGTCTGCGCACGGGCCACGAGGTCATCAGCGACCCGGTCGAGCCGGGTGAGCTGCAGACCGAGCACGATGTTGCCGACGAGCCCCACCATCGTGGTGAGCAGGGCCACGCCGAGCCCGGCCGTGAGGCTCTTGAGAAGATCCTGCGATTCGGCCG
>JAUIAI010000441.1 GCA_030425615.1 Gammaproteobacteria bacterium | reverse complement strand
GACCCGGGTTCGGCCTGCTACGAGTGTTCGTTGCCACCCACGACCTATGCGCGGCTGGCCGAACGCATGAGTTGCGGCGGTCTGTTGCGGGCTGCACTGGCTCAACAGGTGATGCCCACCACCATTCTGAGCACCAGCGTGGCTGGAGCGTTGGCCGTGGGCGAGGCGCTGCGGCTGACCGGCTGTGATTCGCGAGGTAGTCCTGAAGAAGCCGGCGCAGGCGCATCACGGATCTTCTTCGATACGCTGGCCGCGCGGTCGCAGCGCAGCCAGCTCTCGCGCGCGGCCTTGTGCGCCGGCTGCGGCGCGCAAACGGCTGCCGCGCACTGGTTGGGCGAAAGCCGTTCATTAGCCGATGCGCTAGCCCGATTTGACGATGCCCGAGGCGAACGATGCTATGCGCTCAGCGACCGCATCGTCTGGTCGTGCCGGTGCGGCCAGTGTGGCCGTGAGCCCGGGCACGGTGCGTTCGTTGGCCGGCGGGCGGCCTCACTCAGCGATGCAATCACCTGGTGTGCACGCTGTGGCACCTCGAGCGTTATCGTGGATATTCGAGATCAGGCCGAAGGCCATGAGCTGCGCGAGCATTTCGCCGGGGGTCTGCCAGATCTGCTCTGGCTGCTCGATCCCGAGCGGAATGCGATCGTCGGATTTCCGGCACGCTCGCGAACGCCGACGAACCGTTGAATTCAGGAAGAACACGATGTCGAACACCCCACTGACCACCGGCGACGAACTCGACCTCACAGTGAGAACCGCCGACCAAACCCGCAAGGCCGCCATCGGCGTCTCGGCAGACCAGACGGCCGCCCAGGTGATCCAGGCCGCGGCAGAGAACTGGTCGCTGCCGACCGACACCGATTACACCCTGGTCAATGTCACCACCGGCAAGACCCTGCCACCGGCCGATCGCCTCGGCGACGGGGTGCGTCCGGGAGACATGCTCGAGGTGCAACCGGTGCTGGTCGCAGGCTGATGAGTGGCATGGCCAGCCGCCGGCAGGCGGATCTCGAGCGGCTGCGCGCGCTGGCGGCAGGCAGCGCCGGGCAGCTCACCGTGCTCGACGGGAGTTCGCCGTCGCGCCTTAGGCTGCGCGTACGCCGGCCCACGGCCGGCAGTGATCGATACCCGGCCGAAACCTTGCCAGGCTTCGATCTGATCATCGATCTTCCGACCCGCTATCCGTTCGAGCCGCCCACCGCACGGCTCGAGGGGGCCCGCGTGTTCCACCCCAATGTCTTCGAATCGGGCGTGGTCTGCGTGGGCAGCAAATGGCAGGCCGGTGAAGGCCTTGACCTCTATGTGATGCGCGTGGTCCGGCTGCTGCTCTTCGACGGCATGCTGGTCAACCTGCAATCAGTGGCGCACGGTGCAGCCGGTCATTGGTATGCGCGCGCCCGCCGTGCCCACCCGCAGGCGTTTCCGACCGCGACCATCGACTGGCAGGTAGCCACCGACCGGGTCATCCGGGCCTGCCCGTCGTGCCAGGCGAAGCTTCGCCTCCCCACCGGCCGCCACGGCACGGTGGACTGCCCGCGCTGCGGGGCCGCGTTCGAGGTGGGGACCTGAGATGCGTTGGCGTGACGATTCTCCGGCGGCTGACCTTCCGGTCTGGCCGGCCGCCCGGCCACTGACATCGCTCACCGCCCTTCCCGGGCCCGGCGGCTCGGCCGCCCCCGAGCCCTGGCTGGCCGTCGGTGACACGGTGTTATCAGCCGTACTGGCGCATCTGAGCGGGCAGCGGCATGAGCGCGGCGGCCTGCTGCTGGGCACCGCACACGCGTTGGCATACACCGACGCGGCGCGGCCAGGCCGCATCCTTATCCTGGCCGCCGTGCCAGCAACCGCAGGTGAGGCCAGCCGCATTGCGTTGCGCATGGACAGCACGGTCTGGCAGAGTGCGTCCGCCGCGCTGACAGACCTGCAGCGACACGAGCCCGAGGCCCGTATCGTCGGCTGGTACCACAGCCACCCGGGCCTCGGTGCGTTCTTCAGCGAGACCGATCGCAAGACCCAGCGGGCATTCTTCTCTCACCCGTACAGCGTCGGCTGGGTGGTGGACCCGTTCGCGAACGAGCATGCGGCGTTCGTGGGTGCCGAATCAGTGCCCGTGCGGCTGGGGCTCGCCGCAGCTCCGGATGCACCGATCTGCCGGTCGCCTGCCTAGCGGCACACCGGACGCCAGGGTGAACGCTGCACGCCGCGAGCCGTTGCGCGTACGCGATCGGCGCGACTCACATCAGCGCTTCTCGCGCGGCAGCCGCCCCATGGCATAGAACTCATGGTTCGGCAGCATCGTCGACAGATTGGCCATGCGGTTCGACAACGCGAAGAACGCTGCAATGGCGCCGATGTCCCAGGCATCTTCGTCGCTGAAGCCGTGCTGTGCCAGCGCGGCGAAATCTTCATCACCGACCGCCGCCGAATGCGTGGCCACCTTGCAGGCGAAATCGAGCATCGCGCGCTGGCGTGGCGTGATCTCGGCCTTGCGATAATTGGTGGCGAGTTGGTCCGCGATCCTGGGGTTCTTCTCGTAGATGCGCAAGATGGCGCCGTGCGCCACAACACAGTACAGACACTCGTTGATCGCGCTCGTGGCGACCACGATCATTTCCTTTTCGCCCTTGCTGAGGCCGTTTTCGCGCAACATCAGCGCATCGTGATAGGCGAAGAACGCGCGGAATTCGTCCGGCCTGCGCGCCAGTTTCAGGAACACATTGGGCACGAAGCCGGCCTTCTCCTGCACGCCGAGAATCTGCTCGCGGATGTCGTCGGGCAGGCCGTCGATCTCGGGCATCGGGTAACGGTCCTGGGTCTGGGTCATGAAGATTCTCCGATCAGTAGGTGCATGTTGGGCGGTCAACGGGTCTGCCGCGATCCGGCACGGATCCCGGGCGGCCCACGCGGCGCGGCCAGCAACAGTCCGGCCATGGAGTAGAAGTATGCGCCGGACACATAGTCGAGCTGGAAGGTGTGGGTGAGGCCGCCGACGATGAAACCGGCGACCAGCACCTGAAGAGCCAATGCGGCATCCAGCGGCAACACGCGGGCCGCGCGGACCATACCGATGTACAAGGCCAGCAAGGCGGCCACGCCGGCCAGACCGGCCTCGGTCCAGTACAGCAGCAGATCGGAATGCGGATGCACGGCCGCGAAATGACTGCCGGGGCGCGCATGGCTCACGCGTTCATAGGCAATCGGAAACTGACCGGTGCCGTGGCCGAGAATCGGCGCTTCGCGGATCAGGACGAGCGTGTTGGCCAGATAGTGCAGCCGCAACGTGGCCGGCAGCGCGCGCTCGGTGGTCACGCCATGAAGTGAATCGACGATGGACAGCCAACGGTCCCGAACCTGCGGCGACGCGGCAAGCGCCGTTGCGATACCGAGCATTGCAACCAGCATGGCCAGCCACCGCCAGCGACGCATCCCGAGGAAGATTGCGACGATCGTCATGACCGCGAAGGCCGCCTGCCCCGCCCTGCCGGTGACGACGAACAGCACCGAGCCCACCATGAGCACGAGCGCGATGACCACCAAGCCCTGCTGCCACCGCGACAGTTGCGCCCGATGACGAAGCGACCAGGCCCCCAGCCAGACCGCGGTGAATCCCACGAAATAGTTCTGGTACGTATGAGTGATCGTGACCGGCACCTCGGGATCGAAGGGGCCGTAGAGGCCCTGCCCCGTGATCAGGAACAACCAGGTCAGACCGGCCAGCAGACCCCCGGCGACCCAGGCCGCCAGTCGTGCGCGCGCATAGATGGCTGCAGACTGGCAGATGAACGGGGCAAGAGATATCAACAACACCTTGCGCTGCTTGGCGATCATCTCCCACATCTGCCCCTGACCCGGCTCATGGCCCAGTGAGAACAGAAGCACGACGACCGGCAGCGCCAGCAACGCCATGATCAAACCGGGCGAAAGCCGTTCGCGAAGACGTCGCCAGGCCTCGAGCGGTCTGATCC